>JAADHJ010000060.1 GCA_013151915.1 Deltaproteobacteria bacterium | reverse complement strand
GGGGACGTAGTTAAGTTGTTAAGTTGTTAGGTTACTGGAGAAACAACTTAACAACTTAACTACGTCCCCCAAGGATGGGAGAACTGTAATGCAAATAAATAATATGATGAGAGAGATGGGGATCAAAGCCAGAGAGGCGGGGAGATCCCTGGCGCGGGCCAATCCGGGGGATAAGAACCGTGCCCTGGAAGCCATAGCGGGCGGTCTTAGAGAATCCGAGGAGAGGCTCATCTCCGAAAACCTGAAGGACCTTCGAGATGGAGAAAAAGCCGGCCTGTCATCCGCAATGCTCGATCGCCTTCGGCTGACCGGAAAACGTGTCGAGGATATGGCCCTGGCAGTGGAGGAGATAGCCGCCCTGCCCGATCCGGTGGGCGAAATCACCCGCGTCTGGACGAGACCCAGTGGATTAAAGGTCGGTCGGATGAGAGTACCCATCGGTGTTATCGGAATCATATATGAATCCCGTCCCAACGTGACCATCGATGCCGCCGCCCTGTGTCTCAAATCGGGGAACGCCTGTATTCTCAAAGGGGGTTCCGAGGCCATTTACTCCAACCGCGCCCTGGCCGGTGTTTTTCGAAAGGGGGTTGCTGAAGCGGGCCTGCCCGGGGATGCCGCCCAGGTTGTGCCGACCACCGATCGTAAAGCGGTGAGAGCCCTGTTGACCCTCGACGATTACGTGGACCTGATAATTCCAAGGGGAGGCAAAGGGCTCATCCGGATGATCATGGAGAACTCAACGATTCCCGTTATCAAGCATCTGGATGGGGTCTGCCATACCTACGTTGACGCCGCCGCTGATATTGCTATGGCCATCGGGATATGTATGAACGCAAAGCTTAATCGACCGGGAACCTGCAATGCCATGGAAACCCTGCTGGTCCATCGCGATATCGCTCCGGACCTTCTTCCTTCCCTCCTTGGCCGGATGAAGGACGAGGAAGTAGTGATCCGCGGCTGCCCGGAAACGCGCCGGCTTGTTGAAGGGGTGGAGGAGGCCGGTGAAGAGGACTGGGCTGCCGAATACCTTGATAAGATTCTCGCAGTAAGAGTGGTCGAGGATATGGATGCGGCTATGGACCATATCGCCAGGTTCGGTTCCGCCCACACAGACGTGATTGTCACCGAAAACCATCGGAATGCGGAGCGTTTCTTAAGAGATGTCGACTCGGCCGCAGTGATGGTCAACGCCTCCTCCCGGCTCAACGACGGCTACATCTTCGGACTTGGGGCTGAGGTCGGCATAAGCACCGACAAACTTCATGCCAGGGGCCCCATGGGGATCGAGGATTTGACGTGCCGGAAGTTCATTGTATTTGGTGACGGGCATTTAAGGGAGTGAGGCAGGTATCGAAAAACCCCGGAACATGGACCAATGTTCAACGTCCAACGGGAAAAAGAACGTTCAAGGTTCAACGTTCAACGTGGGAAAGCGGACATCCTTCGACAGGCTCAGGACAAGCAGGGACGCGAAGACGGAGAGCAAAGTACAGTCATTGCGAGCGATCGTAAGGGAGCGCGGCAATCTCGCGAATGTGGACGGGATCGCTTCGCATATCGAAGTACCCCTGACCCTTCTTTTTAAGACTCTGGACTTTTGACTCTGGACTCTAGGCGCTGAGGTATCGAAAAGGTGAAGAAGGTCGGAATATTCGGCGGGACTTTCGATCCTGTCCACCTTGGCCATCTGCGGGCGGCCGAGGAGTTCGCCGAGGGGTTGAAGCTTGACCATGTCATTATGGTTCCATCAGCCAATCCGCCCCACAGGGATGAATCTCCGGGGGCCGCGCCCCGGGACCGGCTGGAGATGCTTCGCTTGGCAACCAAAGCCAATCCCAGGTTGGAGGCATCCGATCTGGAAATTGAACGGGGTGGATCGTCCTATACCGTTGACACGCTGCGGGAGGTCAGGCGCAGACAGCCCGACTGGGAACTATTCATGGCTTTAGGGACGGATGCGTACAAGGATTTCTCTCAATGGCGCCGGCCCGGGGATGTGATATCTCTTGCCCACCTGGTGCTTCTCACCCGGCCCGGGTTTCCGGTGGATCTCCTTGGCCCCCTTCCGAAGGTCCTTCGCGCGAAGTATACCCCGGAGGGAGATATGTATCGCCATTCTGCCGGAACGACCCTTCGAGCCATCCCCGTTTCCGCCCTGGATATTTCAGCCAGCCGTATCCGTTTTATGGTGTCCCATGGCCTCAGTATCCGGTATCTTGTGCATAGCGATGTGTTCGATTATATCCAAAGAAAGGGGCTCTATTGAACTCTTCAGATTATGCCCGTCTTGCCGTCGGGTCAGGGTTGGACAGGAAAGCTCTGGATCCTGTCGCCCTTGACCTCAGGGGAATTTCCTCGGTCGCGGATTTTTTCGTAATTCTTACCGGAACATCGGATCGGCATGTCCAGGCTCTGGCCGAGAATATCATGGAGGCGTTCAAGGCTGTAGGAGTTTCCCTGTTGGGTTCCGAGGGCTTGCGGGAGGGGAAGTGGATTCTCCTTGATTATGGCGAGGTGGTCGTCCATGTTTTCCTGGAACCTGTGCGGGAATATTATGATATAGAGAGGCTTTGGGTTGATGCTCCCCGCCTTGATTTCGAGCCGCAATAACCTGAACGGAACGGACGGGAAACGGAGGTTGTCAAACATTATGACTTCTTAAAAAGTCATAAATGGATTTTTTACGACCCTATCAACGTTCGAAAATTGAAACCGTTGGCGAAAGCCCGTAATATTTCTTGAGGGAGTTAAATGTCCAAAGCCGAATTTGATAAGTACATGGCGCTTCTTCTCGAAAGGAGAATGGAGCTGAATGAATTGCTGGCGAAAAGATCGAAGGATGCCCTGGATGCAAGCCGGGAGGAAGAAAAAGACACTTTGGAGCGTGCCCGAGCAAGTTATGCAAACGATTTTAATATCAGCTTGAGGGAAAAGATCATCCGGGATATCAGGGAAATTGACCAGGCACTGGAGAAGATCACCGCCGGTGAATTCGGAATCTGTGAACTTTGCGGGGAAGAGATTCAGAAAAAACGGCTGGAAGTCCGTCCCAATGCCCGGTATTGTATCAGGTGCAAGGAAGATATTGAAAAAAGAGGAGTGTTCAAGTGAGCCGAATCGTAACGATAATCCTGTTGATCATGGTGATAGCGTTCTCGTACTTTGCCTATTACAACCAGAACGATGTCACAGTCCTTCTCTGGCGTGGCCAGGCCTCGGAAGTTCCCCTGCTCGGTGTTGTCCTGGTTTCCATGGGAATAGGCGCCCTCTTTGTCCTGACCCTCTTTGGAATCAGGGGAATCCGCAGGACCTATGTGCAGGTTTTAGAAAGGATGAAAAGGAAACGCAGAGAGAAGGCGGAGGAACTTTACAACAAGGGCGTGGACGCTCACCTTTCCGGGAAAGAGGATAAGGCAGTAAAATTCCTCGAGGATGCAGTGGGTAAGGATTCCGAATTTCTCCTCCCCTTTTTCAGGCTGGGCAAGGTCTACCTGGGGAAAGGCAAGGTGGACCAGGCCATCGCCCTGCACCAGAAGGCAAGGGTTGCCCATCCAAAAGACCTTCGTCTGCTTCTCATGCTCGTCGATGACTTTATTGCCGCTGAAAAGTTCCAGGACGCGGCGGCGGTGTTAAAAGAGATTATCGGCAGAGATGACGGCAATCGGACGGCACTGACGATCCTCCGAGATATTCAGGAGCGGGAGGATGACTGGGACGGGGCTGTAGACACACAGAGGAAACTCCTTAAAATCAGCGGCAAGGCCGAAGACGCCCAGGCCTATCTGACCGGCCTGAAATATCAGTCAGCAGCCGACCTCGTTAAAAAGGGGGAGTATGATAAGGCTGTCAAGCTTTTAAAGGAGGTCTTGAAGGAAGCGCCGGACTTTGTGCCGGCAACTGTTTCTCGTGGTGAGGCTTTTATTGCGATGGGTAAGCAGGATGAAGGATTGAAGGTTCTCATTGAGGGATATCGTTCTCGGAAAAACCCGGTTTTTCTTCAGGTGCTGGAGGATAAACTTCTGGAGCAGGAGAACCCCGGCAAGCTTATCGAGATCTATCAGGAACTGTTGGAGAAAATGCCCGACGATGTTTTCCTGAACCTTTTCTACGGCAAGACATGCCTGCGCCTGGAAATGGTGGACCAGGGCCTGATGGCCTTGAAAAAGGTCGAGTCATTCCGATACGATTCCCCGTTCCTGCACGCTCTCCTTGGAGAGGCCAAAGCAAAGCGTGAGCGGTTCGAAGATGCCGTCGAGGAGTTTCGAAAGTACATGGATATTTCCCTTGGGATGAGCCCTCAGTACCAGTGCGGTAATTGCGGGTACACCACCCGCAAATGGTCTGCGCGGTGTGAATCGTGTAGTAGATGGAATACCCTGACCCTTCCGGCGCTCGATGAGGTTGCTGCGTTGCCTGCCGCAGCCCCCCGATACGAAAGTCAGGAGTAGGGCTGTTGTCTTCGGATGAACCTGGATTGATGATGACCATTAAATGAGCAGGAAGATTCCGGCAGTATTGATGGTCCTCGATGGCTGGGGAGTATCCTCCGGCGACTCCAAAGACGCCATCGCTTCGGCCCGAACCCCGGCCATGGACGCTCTTGTACGACGTTTCCCGACCTCTACGTTGGGCGCCTCCGGCGAGGATGTGGGGTTGCCGGACGGACAGATCGGCAACTCGGAAGTAGGGCACCTCAACCTCGGGGCCGGCAGGATCGTTGACCAGGATTTTACGAGGATCAACAAGGCCATCCGGTCGGGAGCTTTCCAGAAAAATCCTGTTTTTCTGGAGGCGTTCAGGCGGATCAAGAATGCTTCAGGAAGCCTCCATGTCATGGGTCTCATGTCCGATGGCGGTGTGCACAGCCACATCGACCAGATAAAGGCCCTCGTCTCCCTCGCCGCCCAAAATGATGTGGAAAGAATCTTCGTCCACGCTTTCATGGACGGCAGGGACACACCCCCAAACAGCGGCATCAACCACATCCGGGAAATGGAATCCCACCTGGCCTCCCTCGGAAACGCGGAGATGGCCACCGTATCCGGGCGTTTTTATGCCATGGACAGGGATAACAGGTGGGAGCGGGTTCATAGGGCCTACAGCGCCATGGTGTCGGGCGAAGGGATCTTCGCCTCCAGCGGCTCTGACGCGGTTAAAGCGGCTTATGACAGGGGAGAAACCGACGAGTTTATCCTGCCTTCAGTGATAAGGAGCGCATCCGGACCGGTTGGGCGGATCTCGAACGGCGATGGTGTGATCTTCATGAATTTTCGAAGCGACCGGGCAAGGGAGATAACCCACGCATTGAATGATGATCTGTTTTCCGGTTTTAAGCGGGAGAAGATACCGAAGCTTTCCGTTTATGTCTGTCTTGCTGAATACGACGAAAACTTCCCCTATCCAGTGGCCTTCCCGCCGGTTCCGTTGACCGGCATTTTGGGAGAGGTTCTCAGTGAGAATGGCCTGACCCAGTTCCGGATCGCCGAGACGGAGAAATATGCCCATGTCACCTTCTTCTTCAACGGAGGCGAGGAACGCGCGTTAAGGGGCGAGGACCGTTGTCTTGTCCCATCACCCAAGGATGTGCCGACCTACGACCTCAAACCTCAGATGAGCGCCGATGCCGTAACGAACGAGCTTGTTGCGAGACTGGATTCAGGCAGGTACGATTTCCTCCTGGTGAACTACGCCAATCCCGACATGGTTGGGCACACGGGCGTTTTTAGTGCCGCCGTTGCCGCTATCGAGGAGGTTGACAGGTGTGTCGGCAGGGTGGCGGCCATGGTTGAGGAGGTGGGAGGTACCATGATCATTACAGCAGACCATGGAAACGCCGAATCCATGCTGGACTCTGATGGGATTCCCCTTACTGCCCACACCACCCACCGCGTTCCCCTCATCCTCGTGGGGCCGGGGTTTCGGCCGGGCGCACCGGAAATCCGCCAGGGCCGCCTGGCCGACGTTGCACCCACGATTCTGAAAATCCTTGGTGTCCCCCAACCCCGGGAGATGACTGGACAACCGTTATTCTAGCCGGATCCCGGCTCAAAAGTCCAGAGTCCAGAGGGGAAAGCGGACACAGGGACGCGAAGACGTTCTTTATCCCGTTGAACGTCGGACCTTGAACGTCGGACCTTGAACGTTACTTCCCTACATTTTCCGTCCAGGACGGGGTGTGGCATCCATTTTGCTCATACCCCGGGCATGTCAGCAAAAGAACTTAAGCGTTCCCTTCTCGATGCGCTCTTTCCCCCCTTCTGCCTGCTCTGCGGCGGGCCTGCGGAAGGGCGGTTCCCCCACTGCTGTGAGCGATGTCTGACCGTGATGGAACCTCTGCCGAGTTATGTTTGCAGCCGATGCGGAGAGCCTTTCCGCGTTCCCGATGACCCCCACCTCTGCCTGAGATGCATTCTGAAAAAACCCCCATTCCAATGGTGCCGTGGACTTTTCCGGTATAGCGACGAGTTGGCCATGGCCATAACCCTCCTGAAATTTCAGGGAAAACTGTCTCTCCTGGGACCCCTTCAATGGGCGGTGAAAAGGGGTGTGGAAGGTATTGATCTTCCACCTGTGGACGGGATTGTCCCGGTTCCCATACACTTTAAAAGGCTCATGAAGAGAGGTTTCAACCAGGCGGAGGTGTTGGCGAAGCCGCTGGCGGAAATATTAAACGTACCCATATTGCCGGCGGCTCTCACGAGGGTGAAGGAGAAACCCCAGGTGGGTCTTGGGCTGAAGGAAAGGGAGCGAAACGCTCGGGATGGATACGTTTTGAACGGGGAGGGCGGGAGCCTCGCCGGGATGCGGCTCATCCTTTTTGACGATGTTTATACCAGCGGGGCTACGGCACGGGTGTGCAGCAGAGTCCTCAGGCGAGCGGGGGCAACCGTCTCAGTCCTTACTCTTGCTCGGAGCATGAGAATCCAGGATCTGCACCATCTCCCTGTGGATCCTCTGATTTGAGGCGATAACCCTTGCGCCATCCAGGATGACAGGTTTTCCCTCGAAATCGGTCACTAATCCCCCGGATTCCTTGACAATGAGAACGCCGGCCGCGATGTCCCACGGCTTCAGGTTTAATTCCCAGAAACCGTCCAATCGGCCGCACGCAACGAAGCACAGGTCCAGGGCGGCGCTTCCACAGCGCCTGATTCCCTGAGCTCGAACCGCCATCTTGCCGAAGTTATCCAGGTTGGTCTCATCGTTATCCCTGATATTGTATGGAAAACCGGTTGCCAGCAGACTCCGGTTGAGATCCGCTGTTATGGAAACGGATATTGGTTGTCCATTGAGGGATGCTCCCTCCCCTTTGACTGCCGAGAAGGTTTCCTCCGATATTGGGTTATGGACTACCCCGCATATGGTCTCCCCTCGGTAGACTATGGCTATGGATACGCTGAAGACAGGAAATCTGTGGACATAATTGATGGTACCGTCGAGGGGATCAACTATCCAGATGTGGCCATCCAGCCCCTTGTCATCGAGATCCTCCTCTGCCAGAATACCATGCCCGGGATAGCCGGTCCTTATTTCGTCCGCAATGATATTCTGGGCTATGTGATCCATCTCGGTAACGAGATCCACCTCGCCTTTGTATTCGACCTCAAACTCGGTCGTCAGCCTGTTTTTGAGAACCAGGCCGGCCCTCCGGGCGATCCGAATAGCGTCGACTAAAAAGTCCTGGGCGTTATGTGGTTGATTGTCCGTACCGGTCAATGTAATTTATATATCCTCCACAAGGGTTATGGGATCATCCGGTGATCGCCTGATAACTTTGAGCGGACATAAGCAAAAGGCGCAGAAAACCGTCTGACCGTTCCTCTCGGTTCCATCCAGAGGAACATCGGCTCTGCATACGGGACAGGGTATGTCTTTCATGGTAGCATCTCTATAACCATCTGTTATGCTTGCAAAAGAACGATATCTCATAAGCCTCCTTCTTGCAAGCTTCCTCCTTGCCTGGGGGGCGTCCGACCTGTCGGCGAAGACCACCCGCCTGGATGATCTGAAAAAGCAGTACTACTTTGGAGGTGAAGATGGAGGCCGTGGAAAGCATCAAGGCGCGGCGTCGTTGCGGTCCGTGCCCTGGTTAACACCGAGATCAGGGGCTCATCGGGAGGCGGAGAATGACAGCGGGTCGTACAATAGTCGTTAACCGCCAGGCGCGGTACAACTTTGAAATTATAGAGACCATCGAGGCCGGAATCTCCCTCGTGGGCACGGAGGTAAAGTCCATTCGGGAGGGGAAGGCCAATATCAAGGAGAGCTACGCCGACATACGGGACGGCGAGGTCTTCCTTGTAGGCGCCCACATCAGTCCATATACTCAGGGCAACATCAACAACCACGAACCGCTTAGAGAGCGCAAACTCCTGCTGCACGCACGGGAGATCAGGAAACTCACCGGAAAGGTGGCCGAAAAGGGGCTGACTCTGGTCCCCCTGCGGCTTTATCTCAAGGGCCGGCGGATTAAATTGGAACTCGGATTGGGGCGCGGGAAGAAACTGCACGACAAACGGGAGACCATCAAACAACGCGATCAGGAGCGGGAAATTGCCAGGGAGATGGAACGGCGCGGATAGAAAGGAATCCGGCTGAAAAAGACTCCCGAACTGTCCCACGGGAACTTATGGACATATTTAAAGAAGGGGTCCTGGAGGACCCCTTCTTTATGTCTGACAGGATTATACTCTCCAGGAGCTAGTGAATCTTCCCGGCATATTTTGCCGCCCACTTCTTGTCCCGGCTGCCGTGGCACTGCAGGCAGGCGAACTCGAGGGTGACGGCGCCGTTGGCGTAGGAGGATTTTGTGCCATCCTTCTCCACCGTTGTGAACATCGCGCCATTGGCGTCCGTGTTGATCTTGAAAATATGGGTGCGCACGTCGCCTACGTATTTGGCTTCAGCGATGGCTGACTTGGTCACCTTTGGCATATGGCACTCGATGCAGGAGATGCCTGACTTGCCGTGGAGGCTCTTGGCGAAGGATTGCGTCTCGCCGTCATGGCACTCGGCGCACTTGGCCGCGTCAACCATGATCGCTCTTTGGTGTGGGTCGTGGCACTCTACACAATCAAGTTCCTTATGGGAGCCGGCGAGCAGTTCGTTGATCTGCTCGTGGTGGCGAATGAAGCCTCCGCTTGCTGGGGGCTTTGGCCCGATACCGCCGCGCTGGTGACACTTGCCGCAGGCGATCGCCGACGAATCCACGGTCACCTTGTTCTTGGCCGGATCAGTGATATGGTCGCTTCCGGGACCGTGGCATTCCTCGCACCCGATACCGTCCTCGATCCAGGTCCCGATCATGCCGGGCAGACCGTCCTGGTGACCACCGGGGTTGTAGGCGGTCATGTGGCAGGGGCCGCACTTGTAGGGTTTTTTCTGCCCTTTGTGATAGAAGGACCATGAGCCGTTATCAAGGTTGTACTGGGTCTTGGCTTCGGACCCGTCTTTTGCCGAGGTGATGATAAAGCCGTTCAGGTCAATGTAGCGGGACTTCTTGTTTGCCCCGCCGATAACGTAGGAAATGTCCCTCCATGCATACCCCTTCGGAAGCGGAAGCTTCGCGAACTTTGCTTCGGCGGCCTTTCTCAGCTTCCAGGGATGCCCGCTGGATTGCCAGTCGTTGTACTGGTCTTGATGGCACTGGAAGCACTGCTCGGAGCCGACATAGAACGACGCCTGGGCCGTGGGCGCCACCATAAGTGCCAGCGCACACAACGAAAATAATACCAGCAATCTCTTCATGATCCCTTCCCCCATTTCTCCTTTTAATGCCGGAATATTCCCTCCTGGAGCCCTGCTGTAATATCGCATGGGCCAAAAAAGGGCAAAACACGAGACATCCATCCTCAATAACAATTATAGCTTAGGAATTATTAAATACGAGAAAAACCGAAAAACCGGGGTCAGGCCACCTGTCCCGAGCCTGTCGAGGGGAAAGGAGCTTGCCGAAGGGGCCGTTGGACATTCCACCATTGCAATAAAAAAGGGACCCCGAAGGGCCCCTCAGATCTCTGACAGGCTGCCGGAGTCGGCAACCCGGTTCAATCATGCACCATAGCTTATTTATTATTTAACCGAAGTGGGGGACGGAGAGGACTTCGGAAGCTGATACTTGATATACGAATGGCCGCTGGCCGCATGACAGCCGTTGCATCCATCAACGGTTTCATTGAATGCTGCCTTAAATTTCTTCCAGTCCTTGGCTTTGACCGTATCGTTCAAATTGTCCAGATATGCGTGCTCAAAATCCTTCAGGGCGGAGGCATGGGCCGGTCGAGTGGCCTCGCCAACTTCCTGGATCTCGCCCGCTTCCTTCAACTGGTAGGCCGCCATGCCCCAATTGCCACCCTTGGCCGCATAATATGCTGTGGAGAAACGGTTGCCATACTCGATCATGACTGTCCCGAGGCCAGGCTGAAGGTCGGAAAGGGTCCTTATTTTCTGATCAGTAGTGCCCTTATTCCAATCGGGGGGCGCAGCGTAGCTCACAGCGGAAAACATCAACAGGCAAGCTGCGGCAAGGATAGCAAGGATGGTCCTCTTCATCGTTTTCATTGTCATAACCTCCTCTATTTCAGTAGTGGTGCGGCCTGTCGGCAGGATCGCCTATTTGACCACCAGTTTCACTTTCCTTTCAAATCAACGACTTGCACTGCAAGCCATTGATTTGAGCGCCCTCCCCGGGCGCTTTGATGACTTTTTGCGAAGTCATCAATATTATTGTTCAAGATCATTAAATACGGGGAAGGGAGGATTAATCCAGATGAAAGATTCTTACAAACAGGCGAATTGTTGTGAATTAAACTTCACCACTTTGGCTTCAACTTTTTTCGAACTTCCTCACGAGGTAAGGTTTTTTACAATAAAATCAAGGCATTCCTTAACCTGTCGGCCCACCGGTGAAAGCATGTAGGATTTCTTTTTATCCTGTTCGATGAGGCCGTTCTCCCTGAGGACCTTCAGGTGAAAGTTCATCTTGGTATGATCCGGCATTTCCAGCTTGCGGGCCAGGTCCATGAAACGGACCGTCCCCTCCTGGGCGAGGATGTAGAGGACCTTCCGGCGTGTGATGTTGGCAAGACTGCTGAAGGTGTCATCCATGTCCAGGAAGAGCTTGCAGGATAAGAACCGTCCCTCTTCCAGGTTTTTCCGCACGGTTGTGAGGAGTTCGTCGATTTTGAAAGGTTTTGCGATATAATCATTGGCCCCCTTCTTCATGGACTCCACCGCGTTTCCCACGGTGGAAAAGGCCGTAATAACGATAATCCTTGCACCGGGACAGGTTCTCTGGAAAAGTGGGATTGCATCCATCCCCCCCATGCCGGGCATGATCAGGTCGAGGAGAATCAGGTCCACCGGCTCATCGTCCAGAAGCTCGATGGCCTTTTCGCTTCGATCTGCCGAAAGGACCTCATATCCGTCGTTTTTCAGGATCTCGGTCAGGTTCTCCCGAAGTTCCGTGTCGTCATCAACTACCAGAATTCTGGACATATTTTCCCTCCGTCGGGGGAAAAACCAGGGTGACTGTGGTCCCCCGGCCCTCTTTGCTCGCTATGTCGATCTTGCCCCCGTGCATCTCCATTATACCGAAACAGATGGACAGGCCCAGGCCCGTTCCCTCCCCGACCTCTTTTGTAGTGAAGAACGGATCCATCACCGCGTCGATCTGTTCGGTCGGGATGCCGGTCCCGGTGTCAGTAACCCGGACAACGACCTCCCCGTTTTCCCCGCGGGCCTCAACGTGAATCGACCCCCCATCAGGCATGGCGTCGATGGCGTTGATGAAGATGTTAAGGAAAACCTCCTCCAGTTTCCATGGAATGGCACGGACGACGGGAGACCCCTCCATGTCCAGGGTGATGCTGTGACTCTTCCATTTGGCGCGCACAAGATCAAGAGTGCTCTGGATCACATCGCCAATGCCGGTCAAAGAAAACTCTGCCGGCCTGTCGCTGGAAAAATCAAGCAGTTCCCGGACTATCCTGGAAGCCCGGTCGATATTTCCCTCGATGGCCGTCAGCCTTTTGGGGAAAGACGGCCCTTCAGGACCCTGCGCCAGTTCCTTCTTGAGCATCTCCACATTGATGGAAGCGTTTGCCAGGGGGTTGTTTATCTCGTGGGCGATGCCTGCAGCAAGTTTCCCCATGGAGCTGAGCTTCTCCGACTTTGCGAAGCGCATGAGCCGCTCCTCGATCAGCGATTTTCTCTCCACATCGAAGATGTACAGAGCGTTCATGATGAAGTGAAGTATGGCGAAGGCGGTTATCCCTCTAATAAATTCAACCGGCACGCCAAGCAACGGAACGATGGATCCTGAGGGGATCGTACCGGTCGCAAGGCCATAGAGGATAAGGGAAATTCCGGCACCGGCGAAATTAAGGCCCCCTTTTCTGCTTATTTGCAGAACGGTCCTGGAGAAGATGAAAAAGCCGCATCCCGATAGAAACGCCGCCGGCAGAGCGATGATGGTGCGCATGCGCAGGTCAGCCATTGAAAAGAAGTCCATCGAGCTCCTGTTGTCCGCCGTCAGAACCAGGCCGAACCACGTTACGACAATGATCACCGAGAACAGGGAAAACCAGTGCCGTTTTGCGGGGAGAACGTACCCCATGACCATGGTTCCAAAAAGGAGAAGAAAGCCGAAGGAGATGAACATTATCGTTATCTGAGCGATTTGAAAGTTTGCAGCAAGTTGCGCGGCAACAGGCTCAGACTGCAGATTCAGATACATTTCAAACCACTCGTGGATCCCGTGACTGTAGGCAAATAGCGCGAAAATCCAGAGATACCTGGCGATGCCAAGATTGCTGGCACTCGTGTCCTTGGATGTAATCGCCACCCCTATGGCGAAAAAGACACCGCCGTAGAAGAGATAGAGGATGAATATGAGGAATTCCTTCGGCATAGGTGGAATGATATATGAACTGGGCAAAAAGGAAAGGTCCTGCGCCTAACGGGATAAAAATGAAGAACGTTCAACGTTCAAGGTTCAAGGTTCAATGGGGTGCCCTTCAACAGTTCGACAGGCTCGGGACAGGCAGGGTTTTTTCAGGAGAGATTCACAGAGAAGATCCAACCATAAGGCCCTGGTTTTAAACTTCTCGAAACTTCGTTAACTTGCGGTTAATAAGCTTTCGCCCTGTGTCACCCTGCCTGCCGGCCGTAGCTTTACGCGAAGGCCGATGAAACCCCGTGTACTCTGTGTTAAATTGTCTTTTTACCCGATCTGGTATTCATCCAGGCACTCATTTACGGGATGAACCCTTTTTTATATCCTTGAATTAACTCGATATGTGGTTAAAATATAACTGTGGGGGCGAGTCGGTTTCGACGGGGGTCAATGACGCCCGTGGCGCATGCCGAGGTACCGGTGGCCTCGTTAAACACCGGTCGTAAATAGCTGCCAACGATACTGGCTACGCACTGGCCGCTTAATCGCGGTCAGCGTCACGCCGCCGGAGCCTGAAACGGCGGGTCGTGATGTCATAAGGTCAGGCTTGTTCCCTCAGGCCGCCCGGTCATGAGGGGAGACTCCTTAACCGGGCTCATCTTCCGGTATTCCTGTCCGTGGGATCGCCGGCGGAGAAATTAAACACGGACTAAGCATGTAGGGCCGCGAGGCTGATAGCTTCCGGACGCGGGTTCGACTCCCGCCGCCTCCACCACTCGACGCACAAAAAAGGCCGCCTCAAAATGAGGTAGGCCTTTTTGTTTGCTCGTGGCAGGCCACGTTGCGGTAGCCGCTCGACACGAGCAGCGGCGAGTTGTCCTGAGCAAGCGACCAGTTGGTAATGAGGGAGCGCGTCGAAGGGCACTCTAGTGTTTGCTCGAGACCGCCCCGAATGCGGCATTCGTGCCACGGGTCACGCCCGGAGCGTGATCGAGTTTCCCTGCCTGTACTGCCATAGCTCAAAGAGCGAAGTCGGAAGCATGTCGCGGGGAGCAGCTCTTTAACCCAAAGTTTGGTTCATCCGGTTAATGCGTACCTTATATTATTATTTTGCTGTCATTGCGAGGAGCATTGAGGGAGACGAGAGTGACGCGGCAATCCTGATGATCAAAAGCTTATTTAACACAGTCACGCCGATGGCGTGACTTGAAGGTCACACCACCCTTCGACGCGCTGACGCTTGCTCAGGACAGGCAGATTTTTTTCAAGTGAGGTTCACAGAGAAGATCCAACCATAAGGCCCTGGTTTTAAACTTCTCGAAACTTCGTTAACTTGCGGTCAATTAGCTTTCGCCCTGTGCATAAGGAAAAACAAAGCTATTGAATTGACCCTGTGTACCCTTAACCCTGTGTCCTCTGTGTTGAATTATCTTTTCTGAACCTTGCCTGCCGTGAGCAAGCGAAGCGCGCCGAACGGTGTTAAATTGTCTTTTTACCCGATCTGGTATTCATTCAGGTACGCATTTCCAGGATGACCCAATTTTTCTTGCCGTGAATGTGGGTGGAACCAGGAACAATGGGACAAGGCAGATCCCCGCCACCTTGAACTTCACCACATTGAGCCACATGTGAAAGGTGGCGAAAATATAGAAGAGAATCTTCTTGCGGTATGTACAAGTTGTCATGATGAGATACATCGTAATGAAGATTGAGGATTAATTACTTACAAGTATGAAAAAAGATTCCTACTGGGGTATCGATTGGGGCCAGGCAGTGAATTGCGGCGTTCCCGAGCGTATCAGTTAATTTTGGAAACGATCTTACTGATGGTCGTCCGGTCAAAGCCCAGAAAACCTCCTATCTCCGACCAGGCGGCCTCCCTTTTCGATAAAGAAACCCAGGCAAGAGCTTTGCAAAAGTGGGGAATGGAAGGTATGATTAACTTGCTTAGGGTATGGCTATTGCCATATTCCCGGCCTGACCCCCTTAGTTTCTGGTGTTTGAAGCCAAGGTCGGATTACTCGTAGTACTTCGGGAAAAGCGTCCAGAAAAGGCTATGGATTGTTGCCCAAAGGTGTGAAAGGTGAGCCTGTCAGCCGAAGCCTCGTGCGAAGGTTGGAAACGACCCCGCGGGTTTGCCCCACGACCCCGGTCAGTTCCTAACTTTTATCCTTTCCATATGGAGCCGGGACCTCTCTCGCGAGCCGGTCTCCAAGTAGATCCTTGCGA
>JAADHJ010000059.1 GCA_013151915.1 Deltaproteobacteria bacterium | reverse complement strand
CCGGGCGCGATGATGACTTTTTGCGAAGTCATCAACTTTTATAGGGTCGTAAAAAGTCCTTAATGGCTTTTTACTCCACGGAAAGCGAAAAGTGTCATTTTCACTTTCCTCACAAATCTTCGATTTGAGCGCCCTTCACCGGGCGCGATGATGACTTTTTGCGAAGTCATCATCCTCGAACCTCGGGGGGCGCTTTTCGAGAAACGCGGAAATACCCTCCCTGGCATCCGGCATGGAAAAACAGTAGGCGAAAGCCTCCCTTTCCAGTGCCAGGCCGGCCTCAAGGCTGGCGTCCATGCCCCTGAGGATGGCGGACTTGGCAAGGGTCATGGATACGGGGGATTTCCGGGAAAGCATCTTAGCATATTCCATTATTGAATCCTCAAACCCATCGTCGGAAAACACTGCATCCACCAGCCCCATGGAAAGTGCCTCTCCCGCCTGGACAAGGCGCCCGGAAAATATCATCTCTTTGGCCCGTCCCAAGCCGACCCGCCGCGGCAGGCGTATGCAACCTCCCCATCCCGGAAGAATACCAAGATTTGTCTCCACCAGGCCCAGCCTTGAGCCCTCACTCGCCAGTATCAGGTCACATGCGAGGGGCAGTTCCAGCCCACCACCCACGGCGACCCCCTGAACGGCCGCGATGACCGGAATGGGCAGGGCCTCGATTTTCGTCATAATCCTCTGGGCGAACGTGGAAATATCCCTGGCGTCCTTGCCGTTGAGGGTGATGAGCAGATTCAGGTCCGCACCAGCGGCGAAGGCCTTCTCCCCCTCACCGCGAATGATCAAAACCCGGACATTTCCATCCCCTTCCACTTCATCGAGAACGGCCGTAAGTTCCGCCAGCATCTCCCGATTGAAGGCGTTGAGCTTGTCCGGACGACTGAGGGTCGCGATACCGATTCGACCTCTGGTCTCGTACTTTACCGTACCCACATCTTTTTCTTCGGCCATTATAACCTCCGCTGTTCCCAAGGCACCGTATCCCCGCACCTCCGTGTCCGATCTTCCCCTCTGGACTCTGGACTTGTTCGCCACATTGAATGTTGAACTGGTCTATCCCGTTGGACTCTGGACTTTAATCCGCCCCCATCTTCCCTATCATTCTCTCCCTGTAGGCAATGATATCGTTTTTGAGAAGACGGAGGTTCTCCATCCTGGTGTCGATCCTTCCCAGTTGCTCATCGAAGAACTGGACAAGCAGCGGAAGAACCTTCCTGTTATCCCCGCATCGCCTGTACAGATCCTCGAGTTCCATCATCTCCGAGAGGGAAAGTCCGAGATGCTTGAGCCTTTTTATGAACTTGAGCCTTCTGATCTCGTCCGGACCGAACATCCTCCGCCCGTTTTTGACCCTGGAGACGCTGTCCAGCAAACCTATCTCCTCATAATAGCGGATGGTTCGGGTGCTTAGACCTACCTCCCTTGAAACTTCGCCGATGGCTAAGGTCGGCTTTCCGCCTCCGTCCCGTTGACGGACCTCCTGTGAATCCGACAACTTTGATTGGGTCGTAAAAAATCCATTCATGGCTTTTTACTCCACGGAAAGCGAAAAATGTCATTTTCACTTTCCTCACAAATCAACAACTTGCGCTGCAAGCCATTGATTTGGGCGCCCTTCCCGGGCGCGTTGATGACTTTGTAAAAAGTCATCAACTATTTCACCTCATCCACGGATATGATCTCGAACCCCCTGCTCTTCAGTGTGCCGAGCACTTCCGTCATGTCAGAAGCATCCAGATGGAGAATAACGGTCTGACGGCCGGGGAGAGGGCTCTCAATGGAGACAAGGCTCTTAATGGTTTTCCCCTCATCCTTGGCAGCTTTGACAATGTCGACGAGAAGCTCCCCCCTGCCCCTACCGATCTCCAAAGTAATCCTGACACCCGGCCCGTCCATACCCAGTATCTTCATCAGTATCCGGAACATGTCATTATTGGTCAGGATCCCGAGCAGTTTTCCCTTCTCCACGACAGGCATGGCGCCAATTCGCTTCGTCTGCATGGTACGTGCGACATCTTCCACGTGAGCATCCGGACCGCATGTGATCACCTCTTTCTTCATGACCTCCCTGACTTTCATCTTTGACAGAAGGAAGTTGATCTCCCGCTTGGACAGATCCGTTGCCTTTGAGGGGGAAGCGTCCCTGAGGGTATTCCGACTTACAATCCCTACAAGCCGTCCGTTTTCCACCACGGGTACATGACGTATCCCCTCATGTTGCATGGTCTTGGCGACATCGATTACAAGGTCGTCGGGATGGACGGTAGCGATCGCTTTGGTCATATAATCTCTGGCAAACATCGAGGAACCCCCTTTCTTTTTTGATACCCTCGTAAAAAGTCTCTTTCGGGACTTTTTGCAAGTCCATCAAACATTGTTTTAACAGTTTTTTCAAGCTCAACTGAAAATAAGGTTACCGTCATGGAAGGTGGCGTGTCAACACATATATTACACTTTACGTTAACTGGCAATATAGTCTTAATCAAGCGAAACAGCATGACCCCCTTTACGGCTTTGCCCTTGACAGGTGAAGCGCAAATAGCGTAACTGTATGAAAGTTTTATCCAGGCAATAATAAAACGTCGTTTTAGTGTTGGAAGCGCGATCCCCTTGGGAAATTGCCGGTCCAGGGATGCCTCCATCCGACATCCGGGAGGTCTCCCCCCCTTGCCAATTCTTGAGCTGAAGGACATCTATCTGCACTTCGGCGGGATCATGGCCTTAAACGGCATTAATCTTCATGTACGCAAGGGGGAGATTTTCGCCATCATCGGTCCAAACGGTGCCGGCAAGACCAGCATATTCAACTGTATTTCAGGTCTATATCACCCCGATCGGGGCAGCATCATCTTCAAAAATAAAGGGATTTCCAAACTCTCCCCACATCGAAGAGCGGAGCTTGGGCTAGCCCGGAGTTTCCAGAATATTGAGCTGTTTCGCGGGATGTCGGTTATCGACAACCTCATGCTGGGAAGGCATATCCACATGAAAACGGAACTTGTCACCGGCGGTTTCTTTTTCGGCAAAGCCCGCAGTGAGGAGATCCGGAACAGGGAGATTGTCGAGGAGATCATCGATTTCCTTGAGATCCAGAATATCCGCAAGGAGACAGTCGGCACCTTGGCCTACGGCCTGCAGAAGCGCGTGGAACTGGGCAGGGCCCTTGCCCTCAACCCTGAGGTGCTCCTCCTTGACGAACCGATGGCCGGGATGAACGCGGAGGAAACGGAGGACATGGCCCGTTTCATCCTGGACATTAACGAGGAACGAGACATTACGGTCGTGCTCATAGAACACGACATGGGTGTAATCATGGATATTTCCGACAGGATATGCGCCCTGGATTTCGGGGTCAAAATCGCGGAAGGCCGGCCGGAGGAAATTCAGGCGGACCCCAAGGTCGTCAGCGCCTACCTGGGTGATGATGAAGAATTGTAAATAGAATCGAAGAGACTTTTTGTGAGGTTCTTAAATTGTTCTGGAAAAAAGACAGACAGCCCGCCAACAGCCTGGACATAAGGGCACGGGATACCCTCCCGAGGCTTCTGGTCCGTAACGCGCGGCGCTACGGCGACAAGAAGGTCGCCCTGAGGGAAAAAGAGTTCGGAATCTGGCAGACCTTCACATGGAAGGACTACCTGGAGCATGTCAGGCTTTTTTGTCTCGGGTTGGTAAGCCTGGGTCTTGAAAAGGGCGACAAGGTTGCCATGATTGGAGACAACAGGCCTGAGTGGGTATTTGCCGAACTGGCCGCTCAGAGCGCCGGCGCGATTCCCCTTGGGATTTACCAGGACTCCACACCCAAAGAGGTGGGATACGTAATAGACCACTCCGACGCAAAGTTTGTTGTGGCTGAAGATCAGGAACAGGTGGACAAAATCCTGGAACTGCGGGAATCGATCCCAAAGGTACGGAAAGTCATATACACCGATCCCAAAGGGATGAGGAATTACGACGATGAGTTTCTCCTTGACTTCAGGAAAGTAGAGGATCTCGGTCGGGATCTTTACGCCAAGGGCTCGAAGCTCTTCATGGATATGGTCTATGCGGGCACCGGGGAGGATCTCGCCCTGATCGCCTATACTTCAGGAACGACGGGCTTTCCGAAAGGATCCATGCTGTCGCATACCAACATACTCAAGATGGCCAGCAACCTCATCAGGGTGGACCCGAAATATTCCGACGATGAATTCGTCTCATTCCTGCCCCTTCCATGGATCGGCGAACAGATGATGAGCGTTGGGAGCGCTCTTCTGGTTGGATTTACGGTGAATTTTCCGGAGGAACCGGAAACCGTTCAGGAAAACATCCGGGAGATCGGCCCCAACGTCATGTTCTCCCCACCCCGCATCTGGGAGAACCTGGCCGCTTCGGTCCAGGTCAAAATCATGGACGCCACTCCCCTCAAGAGGCTTGCATTCAACCTATCCCTGCCCATCGGCTACAGGATGGCCGACTGCAGCTTCGAAAAGAGAAAACCATCCTTTGCCCTGCGCATCCAGTATTTCCTCGCCTACCTGTTTGCCTTCAGGGCACTTAAGGATCGCCTTGGGTTTTCCCACCTGCGTTCGGCCTCCACCGGCGGGGCGGCCCTTGGACCCGACACCTTTCGATTTTTCCACGGGCTGGGCGTCAACCTTAAACAGATCTACGGTCAGACAGAGATCTCGGGGATTTCCTGCATCCACTACGACGGCGATGTCAATTTCGATTCGGTGGGAAAACCCATCCCCGAAACGGAGATCGCCATATCCCCTGACGGGGAAATTCTCTCCCGCAGTCCCAGCGTATTCCTGGGCTACTACAAGAACGATGAAGCCACGACTCAGACCCTCAAGGACGGCTGGCTCCACTCGGGGGACGCGGGACACTTCACTGACGATGGTCACCTCGTTGTAATAGACCGGGTCAAGGACGTAATGCAGATGTCCAACGGGACCCTGTTCTCACCCCAGTTCATCGAGAACAAGCTCAAATTTTCGCCCTACATCAAGGAAGCCGTGGTCATTGGAGACCAAAGAAAATTCATCACGGCCATCGTAAATATCGACATGGAAATTGTAGGAAAATGGGCGGAGAAGAACAGGACGAACTACACGACCTACACCGACCTGTCATCCAAACCCGAGGTCTATGATCTCATCGAAAGCGAGATCAGGAGAGTCAACAGTGAACTGACACGGATCAACAAAGCTTCAATCATTGTCAAGTTTGTCCTCCTGTACAAGGAACTTGACGCCGACGACGAGGAACTGACCAGGACGAAAAAGGTGCGCCGGGGATTTATCGGTGAACGCTACAAGGAGGTCATCGAGGCTATGTACACGGACACGGAAGCCGTACCTATCGACACGATCATCACGTTCCAGGACGGCCGGACGACCAGGATCAAGACAACCGTCGCCGTCCGGACCATGGATGTGGAGTAAAAAGCCATTAATGGACTTTTTACGACCCTATTAATATTGATGACTTCTTGCGAAGTCATCAACGCGCCCAATGAGGGGCGCTCAAATCGAAGATTTGTGAGGAAAGTGAAAATGACACTTTTCGCTTTCCGTGGAGTAAAAAGCCATGGATGGACTTTTTACGACCCTATTAATATAGGAAGCTGACGGAAAATGCAGGAGTTCTGGTTCTTTCTTCAGCTGATCATTCAGGGGCTCGCCATCGGCAGCGTCTACAGCCTTGTAGCCCTGGGGTTCGTCCTGATCTACAAGGCATCCTCGGTTATCAACTTTGCCCAGGGTGAACTCCTTATGGTTGGGGCCTACGTGTGCCTGTCCCTGATTGTCCAGTTTCACCTCCCCTTCTGGGCGGGGTTCCTTCTGACCATGGTATTTTCAGTTATCCTCGCCCTTGCCATCGAGAGGCTGATCCTCAGGCCGATGATCGGCGAACCGGTTATCTCCATCATCATGGTGACAATCGGCCTTTCGCTGGTCCTCAAATCCTTCGTCTCGGCGTTGTGGGGAACGCAGATCAGGGTTTTCCCCACCATCTTCCCGCAGGCGCCCGTTCGATTTGGCGAGATCGTAGTATCACAGGTCTACATCTACACATTTGCGGCATCCATCGTATTTCTCATCATCTTCGCGCTCTTCTTCAAGTACTCCCGCATGGGGATAGCCATGAGGGCCACGGCCAACAGCAACCAGGTGGCCCTTTCCATGGGAATCTCGGTCAAGAAGATCTTCGCCATTTCATGGTGCGTCGCAGCCATAGTGTCGGCGGTGGGCGGTATTCTCATCGGAAACATCAACGGGGTCAACGTGACCCTCTCTGCCGTGGGCCTGAAGGTTTTCCCTGCCGTCATCCTCGGCGGCCTTGACAGCATCCCGGGAGCGGTCCTGGGCGGGCTGATCATCGGCATCCTGGAAAACTTGTCCGGCGGCTACCTCGACCACTTCTTCGGTGGCGGGGTCAAGGAGGTGGCGCCCTTCGTAATCCTGGTCATCATCCTCATGATCAAGCCCTATGGGCTCTTCGGCACAGAGGAGATAGAGAGGGTTTAACCATATGCAGCAGTGCGGAATATTCCACGAAACCTATAAAAAGGACATGGCGATATTCCAGACCCCTTTCATCAAGGTCTGGATGGCGCTGTTTTTCATCTTCCTTGCGATATTCCCATTCATCGCCCGCCCCATCAATTCCATCGTGGGAACCAACACCCTCTACCTCGCCAACCTTATCGGGATATACATCATCGGCGCCCATGGGCTGAACATCCTCACCGGGTATACCGGCCAGATTTCGCTGGGGCACGGTGCATTCATGGGGGTCGGGGCTTATGCCTCCGCCATCCTGACCATGAGGGCGGGACTCCCATTCTGGATCGCGCTGCCCCTCGCCGGTCTTATTACCGCGGTCGTCGGGATGATTTTCGGTATCCCTTCCCTCAGACTGAAGGGCCTTTATCTTGCCATCGCCACCATGGCGGCCCAGTTCATTATTGAATATGCCATGAGAAACTGGACGGCCCTGACGGGAGGGAGTTCCGGGATGACGGTCAAGTCCCCCTCGTTTTTCGGGATTCTTCTCGACACCGACCGGTCCTATTACTACCTCATATATTTCTTTGTGATCCTTGCCACCCTCTACACCAAGAATATCACCAGGACCCGTCCGGGACGCGCGTTCGTGGCTATCCGGGACCGGCACCTTTCCGCTGAGGTGATGGGAGTCAACGTATGGCTGTACCGAATCCTCTCTTTCGGCGTCAGCTCATTCATGGTGGGGATATCCGGAGCCCTGTGGGCCCACTACGTACTTGTGGTGTCCGACGAACATTTCGGCATCTGGCTTTCGGTCCAGTATCTGGCCATGATCATCATCGGAGGGATGGGACACGTCCTGGGAGCCATCTACGGCGCCATCTTCATGACGCTTCTCCCGGAACTGCTCCGTATTCCGGAGCACGCCCTTACCACCGTCTACCCCGACATATTCGCCATATTCAACAGCCTGAGGGATGGGGTATTCGGCGTGATTATCATTCTTTTCCTTATCTTCGAGCCCGATGGCCTGGCCGCACGATGGCACACCATCAGAAATTACTGGAAGCTGTGGCCGTTTTCGTATTAACCTATGACAATCCGGCAAAAGGGCTCCAGGAGACTTTTACCGGCCTGTCACAGGTTTGAACATAAAGATTGATGACTTCGCAAAAAGTCATCAACGCGCCCACTGAAGGGCGCCCAAATCAATAACTTGCGTTGCAAGTTGTTGATTTGTAAGGAAAGTGAAAATGACACTTTTCGCTTTCCGTGGAGTAAAAAGCGGATGGGCTTTTTGCGACCCTATCAAGATTGATGACTTTGTAGTAAAAAGTCATCAACGCGCCCATTGGGGGGCGCGCAAATCAAAGACTTGCTTTGCAAGTTGTTGATTTGTGGGGAAAGTGAAAATGACACTTTTCGCTTTCCGTGGAGTAAAAAGCCATGGATGGGCTTTTTACGATCCAATCAAGATTGACCGGGGGGATAACATTCACTGAATGGGAGAAGGAGGTTTGCCATGAGCAGACGAATTTTAAGATCCAAATGGACCATCTGTGCGGTTGCGGCCCTGACGGCCATGGCCCTCGGCGTATTCGGTTGCGCCAAGGCCCCTGAGAAACCCGCCCAACCTATCCTGGTCGGCGGAATTTTCGACACCTCAGGTCCGACATCCGGGGTCGGAAAGGATTACGCCCAGGGCGCCGTGGACGCGGCCGAATACATTAATGAGCATGGCGGAGTGAACGGGCGCAATATCGAGCTCATCGCCAATGACTATGGATACAAGATCCCTGAAGCCGTGTCCCTTTACAAGACCTACAAGGACAAAGGGATATTCGTTATCCAGGGGTGGGGAACCGGCGACACAAACGCTCTTAAGGAACAGATCAACAAGGACAAGATCGTTTACATGTCGGCATCCTACGACTCCCTCCTTAACGACCCGGCAAAAACACCTTATAATTTCTATGTCGGGACAAGCTACGGGGACGCCATCCGCGGGGCCATGCAGTTCATCTCGGATACCTGGACCGATTCCATTCGAAGACCGAAGGTGGTCTTTATCTATCCCGACCATCCCTACGGCAAGAATCCCATCCCTGCAGGAAAGGCAATGGCCAAATCTCTCGGTTTCGAGATCGGCCCTGATCAGTTCGTTCCCCTTAGCGCACAAGAGGCCACCAGTCAGCTGGCCAACATGAAGAGGTTCAATCCCGACTGGGCCTGGATCGGGGGCACATCCCCATCAGCGGCCGTCATCATCAAGGACGCCGCCAAATTGGGTCTTAACACCAAGTTCATCATCAACGTCTGGGGCTTCGATGAGAACCTGCCAAAAATGGCCGGCGATACCGCCAACGGCCGCGCCTACGGCATGGGCCCCTTCGCCATGTGGGGTGCGGACGTCCCCGGCATGAAGGCTCCCATGGAAATGGCCAAGAGCAAGGACCCCAACGCGCACCATACCGTTCACTACATTCAGGCCTGGAGCTCGATGAATGTCATGTGGGAGGCCTTGAAAAAGGCTAAAACACTTGACGGTCCCGGTCTTAAGGCGGCTTTGGAGACCCTCAAGGACTTCAGTACAGGTGGGCTGACGGCCCCCATCACATTCACCGCAACGGATCACAGGCCCAATACAACCCTCAATGTCAATATGATCAACAACGAGGGTAAAATTGTAACCGTGAAAACGATCACTCTCGAGCGCAAGCCCGAGTGGCTTGGACACTAAGGTTTTGCAAACAAGGGGGGCAGATATCCTGCCCCCCTTGTTTGGTTATCACAACCATGGCACAAAACATCAGGGCTCGGAGGAGCAGGGTTGATGAACACTGCACAAACTGAAGGGAAGATGGAGAAACCGCCGACTCTGTCCCTGAACAACGTTGAAGTTATTTATGACGACGTTATCCTGGTCCTCAAGGGGATGTCCCTGGAGGTCCGCGAGGGCCAGATCGTCGCTCTCCTCGGCGGCAATGGAGCCGGAAAATCCACCACCCTCAAAGCCATATCCGGCCTTTTGAAAGGTGAGGAGGGCAAGGTTACCGATGGTTCCATCCACTTCATGGGAGAGAGGATCGACAATACCGATCCTGAGGGTATTGTCAGGAAAGGCATCTTCCAGGTCATGGAGGGCCGCAGGGTCTTTGACGATCTTTCCGTTGACGAAAACCTCATCGCCGGCGCCCACACCAGGAAGGACTGGGCCGCGGCAAAACGGGATATGCAGATGGTTTTCCAATACTTTCCACGGCTGGTCGAAAGACGCGACTCCCTTGCGGGCTACCTTTCCGGAGGGGAGCAGCAGATGCTTGCCATAGGACGGGCACTAATGGCACGGCCAAAGCTCATGCTTCTGGATGAACCGTCCCTGGGGCTGTCTCCCCTGCTGGTCAAAGAGATCTTCGGGATCATCAGGAGAATAAATCGGGAGGAGAGCACCACCATCCTCCTGGTGGAGCAGAACGCCCGAATCGCTCTGGCCATCTCCGATTATGGGTACATCATGGAGAATGGGAAGATCGTACTCGACGACCCCGTGGATAAGCTTAAGGAAAATGAGGACGTCAAGGAGTTCTACCTGGGACTGTCAAAGGTGGGTGAGAAGAAGAGCTACCGGAACGTCAAGCATTACCGCCGCCGCAAGCGCTGGCTATCTTAGGCAATCGAGAACAGATCGCCCGGCGCAGAAAGATCCTCCCCTCCTTCCCGCTGTTTCAGTAAATCTTCCTCAAGGTCTCCATGTCGGGTATCCATTAAAAGGGGGCCCATAAGATGGATGCACAATTAAAGGAAAAAACATCGACGGCGCCGGAATCCTGCTGCCCAAAGGCTCCCTTGAGTGATATGCAGTCCGTTCCATCCTGCTGCTGCGGCGTGGACGACCGGACGGTTCCACCCACCCTGCGGCAGACCTTTGTCGTAGGTACCGTAGGGACGCCGATGGGAGAGGTACCCCTGGTTTCGGCCTCGCTGATGACGGCCGATCGATGGGGAGGCATCAAGGCCCGCTGGAAGGTTGGTCGGATGAATTACAGGGTGCAGCCGGGGCTTTACGCCATGGGTAGCCCGAACGAGGATTCACCTGTCATGGTGACCGCCAATTACAAGATGAGCTTTGACTTTCTTCGCCGGGAGCTTGCCGGCCGAAACACCTGGATCATGGTCCTTGATACCGGAGGAATCAACGTCTGGTGCGCTGCCGGAAAGGGCACTTTCGGCACAGTGGAGCTGGTAAACCGGATAGAAACCTGTGGGCTCTCCAAGGTGGTAAAGCACCGGACTGTGATCCTGCCTCAACTGGGCGCTGCCGGGGTTGCGGCCCACCAGGTTCTCAGGGGTTCAGGGTTCAGGGTGGTCTATGGGCCTGTACGAGCAAAAGATCTCCCGGCTTTTCTGGACAACGGCCTGAAGGCTACCGCAAAGATGCGGGAGAAAACCTTTACCGTACGGGAACGGATTGTCCTGATCCCCGTTGAACTGGTCGCGGCCCTTCCAAAATCGTTGATCGTACTGCCGGGTTTTTTTCTGGTCGGCGGCATGCTCGGTCCCGGCCCCTTTCGAACCACCGCCGCCGCACACGGGATACTCGCAGCCTGGGCGGTTCTGTGTACTGTCCTGGCGGGTGCGGTTTTAACACCCATTCTGCTGCCATGGCTGCCGGGGCGGGCTTTTTCAATAAAGGGGCTCTGGGCGGGACTTCTGACAGCCGCGCTCCTGGTCGGTTTCACCTGGCCCGATGCCGCGGCCCCATCCCAACGGTTGGAGATCCTGGCCTGGGTATTGATGATTTCGGCAGGGGCTGCCTTTCTGGGCATGAACTTCACCGGATCATCCACCATTACCTCCCTCTCTGGAGTCAAGAAGGAGATGCGATGGGCGGTCCCTGTGGAGATTGCTGCAGTAGTTTCCGGCCTGGGGCTCTGGGCGGGATCGCTGTTGCTTGCCTGAGGAGTTATTCCACCGTGGAAAAGTTGATCTATCTCAAAGATGTTGTCACCCTGGATCTGGACCGGGGAAATTGCGTAGGCTGCGGCATGTGCCTCATCGTGTGCCCGCATGCCGTTTTTGCCATGGGAGACGGCCACGCCAGAGTGGTGAACCGAGACGCCTGCATGGAATGCGGAGCCTGCGCCATGAACTGCCCCTCGAAGGCGATAGAGGTGAAATCCGGCGTAGGCTGCGCCCAGGCGATCATTAACGGGATGCTCGGAGGAAAGTGCGAGTGCTGCTGACCCCCGACCCAGGTGATGACGTCGGGAGGATAAAGCCGGGTCGTTACAATGCCCTGTAAACCGTAAACAGAGCAAGAAGCACCACCAGGACCGAAAGACCAAGCTCCAGCCAGAACGGTTTCGACCTCAGGGAAACCCTGCTCCCCAGCCTCGCCCCGATCATGGACCCGATGAGTACCGCCAAACCAGGCATGATGGGTATGTTGCCGCGATTCCAGTAGATGGCTATGCCGGCGGTGGCCGTAAAAATGGTAACAAACAGTGACGTGGCGATGGACCGGAAAATATCCAGGTGCATGATCTTCAGAAAGGGGGGGAACAACGCACCCCCGCTGCCTCCGCGGATGCCCGTTATCAGATTCAAAAGGAACGCGCCGAGGATAATGTTCGCGGTGTTCGGTTTTATTTTCCGGGAAAGCTCAGGAGCGATTCTGTCGAAGTATATGCCCAGCACCGTCAGAATGGCCGCCGCAACGAAGATAATGGCGAGAGTCAGTTCAGGAATCAGACCGGCAAAATAGGCGCCTATTACCGAGCCCACGGATCCACCTATGATCATGTTCCTGGCTATGGGATAATCTATATTTTTTCTGTGGCTGAAAGCACCGACCAGGGACGAAAATGGAATAACCGCCAGATTTATTCCGAAGGCGCTTATCAGAGGCACCCCGGCAAAGAAGACAATGGGAATCCTGATGGCGCCTCCCCCGATCCCGAACATCCCGCTCATGAATCCGGTTACCAGCCCGATTGATGCAAAAACAGCAAATTGGCCCAACATGATGAGTGACCTTGCCTTTCCGAAGGTTCCGGAACCGGCCCTGTTCAGTTGACAGGTTCCCGCCGCAGTCGTAGCTGAGCACCCTTTCCTGTGTCAGAGACCAGGGGTCCGCTCACAGCCTCTTCCCCGTATTCCTGTGTGTAATCAACGCCGTCTTCCATTGATTATCATTGATAGGGTCGTAAAAAGTCCATTCATGGCTTTTTACTCCACGGAAAGCGAAAAGTGTCAACCGGTACCCTACCACATCATTACCATAATGGTGCTTTATGGAGAACATCCTGAGAAAACTCGGGGTCGGAGACTCAAGGTAGCCGTCGGGCACAGTTCAGGTTCCGGCTGTTTTATCCCGTTGGACATTGGATGTTGGACGTTCAATGACACGGGGGTTGCGCCCTCGGGACATTAGGATAAGATGCCATGAACGGCGACACATGGAAACCGGAGGAAACCTGAAGACACGAAGGAGATACCCATGAAAAACCTCATTCTCGATTACCGAAGTCAGACCGTCTTTTCCAAAGAGAAAGCGAACAGGATTCCCATCGCCGCATCCGATCGTTCCCGGATCAACCTCTGGTGCCTGAGCCCCGGCCAGCACATTCAGCCCCACGTACACGATGGGGACCATATCTGGGTGGTTCTGGAGGGAAGAGGGACCTTCCTGGGGAAGGATACCAAAAGCGGGCTCGGGGCGGACACGGTTCTGTTTCTTCCCGCCGGAAATTCCCACGGCATCGAGAACACGGGTGAGGAGGGATTGGTTTTCTTAAGCGTCTCGGCTGGATAGATAAGGCCGAAGATATTGCTGCCGAATAGATGTTCTATTACGGATCATCCTGGAAATGCGTACCTGAATAAAGACCAGATCGGGTTAAGAAGACAACTTAACACGGAGTACACGGGGTTAAGCAGGGTACACAGAGTTAAGGCAAAATTCTTAACGGGTTTAAGATTTCGGGTCATCCTGAAAATGAGTACCTGGATGAAGACCGGATTTTGTGAAAAGCTGACTTCTTTGCGAAACTCTGCATTACAGCTCTAAATAAAGCACAGGTTTTATCGCAGAGGGCCGCCCTTCGACAGGCTCAGGACAGGCGCGGAGGGCGCCACTCTCAGGCGCTGCCGCAAAGGACCGCGAAGTTAAAAACCAGGACCTTATGGTTTTTGGATCTCCTCTGCCTGCCAAGCCGACTTGTCAGCCATAGCCTTGGCGACGGCTGAAGCTTTACGCAAAGGCGTGGAGGCAGGTAGCGAAGGTCTGAAAGGAACATTGGGGTAATGAAGTGTTACCTATGTCCTGAGCTAAAAGTGTTACCCATGTCCTGACTGCACCCGTTGAACCTTGAACGTTGAACATTGAACGTTGTTATTTGGACCTGCTTTACCCATAGCCCAGAGCCTATAGCCCATTGCCTGCTTTTCCTCCTCTCTGGACTCTGGACTCCCTGTCCGCCATAGCTCGCAGAGCGAAGGTGGATGGACCCTGGACTCTGGACCCTGAATCCCGCCGTTGAACCTTGAACGTTGGATACCGGGTTAATAAGGTACGCATTAACCGGATGAACCTAAATTATAGACAGTAGCTGTGCAAAAAAGAAACATCTCCCAGATGGAAGACTGTGTAGAAATGGAACACTCCAACCGTCCTTGCAACAATTGAGAAATTACTATCCTGATTAATATCAAGGGCTTACTGATCCACACCAATTTTATAAAGTTCTGGCACGGTCCATGCTTATTCCCCAACCAACAGACAAAGAAGCCGGAAGGCGGATCGACAGAGGAGGAAAAAATGAGGGCAAAATCTATAACGATCAAAGATAATGGATGGAAATGGCTTCTGGCCGGGATATTGGGACTGGCTTTGATTTTCGCCGGGTACGGTCTTTCCCAGGCCATGGGCATGGGCGGCGGAATGGGTATGTAAGACTTCGTCGGAGGTGGGGGCTCCATGATGGGTTACGGACAACCGTCCCCGAGAGTTTACTGTAAAATATGAACTGTATCTGTTTCAGAGTGGAAAAGGCCGAAGGAGGTGCCGGATGATCACAGAGAGGTATTTTTTCAAAACCGTGTTGAACATACCCTTTGCCGAAGCAGTGGAGAAGGCCAGGAAAGCCTTGGCCACGGAGGGTTTCGGAGTCCTTACGGAGATTGACGTGAAAGCCACGTTAAAGAAGAAACTCGACAAAGAGTTCAGAAATTACATCATCCTCGGGGCGTGCAACCCGTCCCTGGCCTTCCGAACCCTCCAGGCAGAGAAGCAGATCGGCCTCTTGCTCCCCTGCAACGTTGTCGTGCAGGACGGTGTGGGAGGGACATCCATCGTGTCGGCCATCAATCCCGAGGTCGCCATGGAATCGGTGGGGAATCCCGATCTGGCACCCACTGCCGATGAGGTGTCAAGAAAACTGAAAAAAGTGATCGCTTCCCTGGAATAGGTGCAAACTACACGGTGGCGGGTATGTCTGCGGGAACGTCGACGGTGGGTTCGGAAGCGGGCAGCCGAGCCCCGGCGAAAACGTGGGTAATAGACACCGCAGGGCACTGGGTGCAGTCCATGCACCGGATGCAGTTGTGGTTGTTGGCGTCCTTGTAGACCGCTATGTCCATTGGACAGATGCGGGTGCACTTGTCGCAGTGGGAACACTCGGCCTCGTTCCAGGCCAACCTTAGAATGCTTATCCGGTTGAAGAGTGAGTAGATGGCTCCCAGGGGGCAGACGACCCTGCAGAACGGTCTCTTGGCGACGGCAGCCAGGCTCACCACCGTTATGAGAATCCCGATCTTGACCCAGAAAAGCTCATGGATCATCAAACGGATCTCCGGGTTTATGGTCACCCAGGGCAGTCCGGCGATAAGGGTCCCCACGGGACAGAGTTTGGAAAACCAGGGCTGAAGTGTATAAAACGGAATAATGATAACCAACCCAACGAGGGAAGCATACTTGAAGTAGGTCATCCAGGAGGGGATTCTGATCTTGAACGAGCGGAACTTGTAGAGCATGTCCTGCAGAAAACCGAAAGGACAGGTGCCGCAGGCCATCCTTCCCACGCTCATGCTGAGGGTGACGAAGAGTCCGGTGAAGTATACCGGCACGGACCTGATGATGACAAAGTGCTGGAGGGTTCCGATGGGGCAGGCAAACAGGGATCCAGGACAGGCATAGCAGTTAAGGGTCGGCACGCAGAACCCTTTTGATTGCCCCTGCCAGAGAGCCCCGGGGGGTTTGAATCCCCCCAGGTAGGCGTTCGTTACGCCGGCTCCTAAAACCGATTGAAAAAGTCTCCTGAAAAGGAACCGATACATCTTTCTCCCCGTATTTTCGGTGCCAAGAAACCTGGATTCAACGTGCAGAAACGTAACACAAATATTTAACAATCTCAAATTCTAAAATGGACGGTAAAAGGAGTCATCAAGCCAGGCCGATCGTTGATTTCCGATCAGATAAATAAAAAATAGTTGACAACTGCGGCAACAATCACTACTTATCAACGAAACAATTCATTTGGGAGATTTAAAGGAGCCATAACCTAAGGTAGGGGAGAACCGGGTATGCCCTAGTGAATACTGCAAGGCCCTTCTATTCTGAATGCTCCGGGAACACAGTCGTTTCTCCCGGTTTTTCCGCTTCTTATCTCTTTTTCCATTCCTGTTGCCGGCACAGCCAATATCCAGAGCCAGAGATCCGACGCCCCGACATTCAAAAGGCATGTTGGGAACACTGCCGGTATTCCGCCTCCTGCCCTGACGAGGCAAATGAACCTTATTAAAACCGGGAAACCCAAGGCCGCATTTCCAGGACTATTTTGCAAAGGAGGAACCGTTTTCCATGAAAAGATCTAACTGGAGAACCATACTGGTGATTTTTCTCGTCCTCGGAGGGGTCGGATATCTGATCTTCAGCGGGGTGTCAGAGACAGGTATGTACTACCGAACCGTCAGCGAGGTGCTTGACCAATCGAAGACGCTGGACAACGGTCCCGTAAGGATCAGCGGTGAGGTCGTGGACAACACCATACACTACAACCAGGGCGACATGATTCTCACCTTCGCCATTCGCGATCCGGAGGATAACTCCAAAACCATCAAGGCAGTATACAAGGGCGTGGCTCCCGACGCTTTCAAAGCCGACGTCGAAGTAGTCCTGGAGGGCAAATACGACCGCGCGAAAAACACCTTCGACACGACCCTGCTACTCGCAAAATGTCCTTCTAAATATGTAGCTGAAGACGGCAGTCTATAGGAGATCAGCATGGTATCTATCGGAAATTATTCTCAGCTTTTGGCGCTCTTCTTCTCACTGACGACCATAGCGCTCCTCCTGACCGGCATCATGAAAAACGATTTCCGCTTTATCATGAGTGGAAGGAGGGCCCTCGTTACCGTAGCATTTTTCACCTCCACGGCCTCCATCGCCCTGGTCTATCTGTTCTTTACGAACAATTTCCAGGTGGAATATGTGGCCTCCTATTCAAACCGGGCGCTTCCCCTGTTTTACAAGGCCACCGCCTTCTGGGCCGGACAGAAAGGCTCCCTGCTCTTTTGGGCATGGATTCTGAGCCTGTTCAGTGCCGTGGTTGTCTACAACACGAGGGATGAAATCGACAGTAAAGCAACCCCCTATATCTATACGGTCCTTGCCGCTACCCTGGTATTTTTTCTTGCCCTGATCACGTTTGTGACAAACCCCTTCGACCTCCTCAGGTTCATCCCACCCGACGGGAAAGGGCTTAACCCCATGCTCCAGAATCCAGGGATGATCTTCCATCCCCCTACTCTTTTTCTCGGGTACGTGGGATTCACCATACCTTTCGCCTACGCCATCGCGGCAATGGCGTCGGGAAACCTCGACGAATCCTGGCTGAAGAAGACCCGCGTCTGGAACATCCTCGCCTGGGTTTTCCTGACCATAGGAATTCTCCTGGGTGGTCAGTGGGCTTACGTCGAGTTGGGATGGGGCGGGTACTGGGCATGGGATCCGGTTGAGAACGCCTCCTTCATCCCATGGCTCGTGGCCACGGCATTCATCCACACCGCTATCATCCAGGAGAGGAGGAACATCATGAAGGTGTGGAACATGACGCTCATCCTCCTGACTTTCGTCCTGAGCCTCTTCGGGACGTATCTCGTCAGAAGCGGAATCCTCCAGTCGGTCCACGATTTCGGCGCAACGGGCCTTGGGGGCTATTTCCTGGTGTTCATGGGGGTCGTCCTCATAGGCGGCTTTTCCCTTATCGCGTCAAGCTACCGGAAACTCAGGTCGGAAAAAGTCCTGGAATCCTATCTGTCAAGGGAGAGCACCTTCCTGTTCAACAACGTCATCCTCCTGGCCCTGGCCTTCTCCACCCTGTTCGGAACGTTGTTTCCCCTCATCTCCGAGGCCGTCACGGGCAATAAGATTACCGTCAGCATGCCCTTTTTCAACCGGGTGAACACCCCCCTTTTCCTAGCCCTCCTTCTTGTCACCGGCCTGTGTCCCCTCATCGGCTGGAGAAAGGCATCCGCGGACAACCTGAAAAAGAATTTCATGCTGCCGTTTCTGGCAATGATCGCGGGCACGATCATTCTCCTCGTCGCCGGGATAAGGGAATTCTATCCCCTGGTCGCTTTCTCTCTCTGCATTTTCGTGGCCGTGACAATCCTGAGGGAGTTCTGGACCGGCGCTAAAGCGAGAGGGAAATTGAAGGGGGAACCGCTGATCGTCGCATTCCCTCGCCTCCTCTGGAGGATGAGGAGGAGATACGGGGGGTTTATTGCACACCTCGGCCTTGTGCTTATGGTCATCGGAATCACCGGATCGAACGCCTACAAGCTTGAAAACCAAGCCACGCTCACCAAGGGACAGACCCTGAATGTGGGCGCCTACAGCCTGCGCTACGACAGGATTGGGAAATGGCGGGAATGGAACAGGGAGGTCTATGCCGCCACACTGTCGGTCTTCAAGAACGGCACCTCCCTGGGAACGATCCGACCGGAGAAAAGATTCTACGTCAATGCCCAACAACCTACCACTGAGGTCAGCCTCAGGTCCACACTACTGGAGGACCTTTACGTGACCATGCCTGCCATAGGGAGAAACTGGGATATCACCCTGAAGGTCATGGTGAACCCGCTGCTCCAATGGGTGTGGATCGGAGGTTTCACAATGGTGGCAGGCGGCCTGATCGCCATTATTCCCGGCAGAAAAAGGAGGGTGGGTTCCAATGACATCCTATAAAATGAAGCCTCTGGCCATAACCACATGTACACTGCTGATAGTTCTTCTGGCCCTTCCTGCAGCCGGTTTGGCCCTCACCTCCTCGGAGGTTGAGAGCGAACTCATGTGCACCTGCGGATGCTCCATGGTCCTCAACACCTGCTCCTGCGGGACGGCGGACCAGATGAGAGAAACCATCAGCGGTATGATCCGGGAGGGCAGGACAAAAAAACAGATCATCAATGCGTTCGTGCTGAAATCGGGCGAGTCAATCCTCTCTTCGCCGCCCCGGAAAGGGTTTAACCTGATCGCCTATGGGGTGCCGATCGCAGGTCTCGCTTTCGGGGGCCTCCTGGCCATAGTTTTCGTCAGAAAGTGGACTTCACGTAATGGCGTGGAAAATCGGACAGATGAAGACACAGAAGGCGGTGGCGACCCTATAACCGATGAGATGCAGGTAAAAATCGATGAGGAACTCAGGAAAATCGAGGAGGACTGACAGATGGTTATGGCTTTTTCCGCAGTTATCTTTCTGGCCGCCCTTTTTTACACCCTTTCCCCTTTGAGGTCGGGGAGGGCGGCATGGTTGGAAAGGGAAAATCCCGCTGATGAACGCATGAGCGCCCTCGAGACTGAAAAAAAGATCTATCTGAAGGCCTTAAAGGATGTCGAGTTCGAACATGCAACAGGCAAGATCAACGATGGCGATTACACCGACCTGAGAGACCACTACCGACGGGAAGTTTCAGGAATCTTAGGGGAGATCGAGAGCATGGAGGATGGAAACTCGGACGAACCCGCCGACGCGCACCACATGGATGACGAGCCCCCGGATGATTCCGGAGAAATTGAGCTTCCAGTGGACCCGGAGGAAGCGGACGACGTTGACGATGATTATGACGAAGACCGCACCGAGGAGGAACCGTATTCCGCCGTCGAGGAGACGGGGAATCGCGAGCGGGAAATCCGCCTGTTTTGGGAAAGGAAAGGAGTGGTTCTCTCCCTGGCCGGGGTTTCCCTCGCCATCGTTGGTTTTCTGTTCTTTTTCAACAGCTCCAGAAGAGCAGGGAACATCAACCCTCAAGCTTCTCCCGGATACGACAGCAGGCAAACGGCCGGACCACCACCCACCGAAATCGGGCTCAAGCAGCTCATCGAATACGTCCAGAAAAACCCATGGAACGTAATGGCCCTTTCAACCTTAGGTGGATATTATCTGGACAACGGTCAGCCGATGAAGGCCCTTGGGCTTTTCGAAAGGGCCGAACAAAACAGTCCGAAGAACAGCTCCGTTCTCTACCAGCTCGGGCTGGTTTACAAAGAGCTCGGCGACGTGGACCGGGCAGTGGAAAAGCTGGAAATGGCCCGAAAAATAGCCCCCGACAACCTGGAATCAACCCTGCACCTGGGGCAGATTTACCTGAACGACAAGAAGGACTCCGCCAAAGCACTGAAGCTCTTCAGGGAAGTCCTGGCCAAGGATCCGGACGGTGATTTGGGAAAGGCGGCCGGCGTGGAGATTAAAAAGCTTGGTGGGTAATTTTGTTTATTTTTTGAACAGTTACACATTCTTTTCATGACAAGCAGGCGATTGGCACACATGATGCCTTCACAGGGCTGATTTTGGCAATATCCCCTAAACCCATCGAAGGAGGTACGAAAAGATGAAGTGGAAAGTGGTGATGATCGCAGTACTGAGTCTGGTCGTCGTCGGCGGGGGCTATGGCCTCGCGAGAGCCCAAAGCGGGCGCTATAACAATCCAATGGCTTCCGGCCACATGATGGGCAACTACTCCAATGACGAACATACCTGCTGGAGCAACTCGGATGAGACCGCTTCCGTACAGGTCACCAAGGAGGAAGCCGGAAATATCGTGGCCTACCAGCTCCGCCGCTCCAACCCCAGGCTCAAGGTGGGCAAGGTACAGAAAGCTGAAGGCGGGTTCGAGGTCCTGGTGGTCACCAAAAAGGGTGAGGTCCTGGTGGATCGCCTGCTGGTCAACAAGAACACAGGCAATATCTACCGGATGCAGGAGTGAGATGCCACCGCTATCAGGGGCAGTGGAGCGGCCTGCCGTCCCACTGTTTCCTAATCGCGGGCCAAAGAAATCTTACCGGGAGAAGGAAAAGAATAAATGGTAAGAAACTATCTGTGGGGCTTTGCCGGATCCGCAGCCATTCTCTCGCTTTACTTTGCCATCCTGATCCTTTCGAACTCCCTGAATCACGCCATGGAGGAGTTGAAGGTCATCGGCGGTTGGATTGCATTACTGGTCCTTGGATTCGGGATCCAGTCGGGGCTTTTCGCCTTCATCCGTGGAATGATCAAGGAACGCGCAGGAGCGAAAGCTACAGCCTCCATGGCCGCGGCCGGTGGAGTGTCAACCACGGCAATGGTCGCGTGCTGTATGCATCATGTCACCGACATTCTTCCCATTCTGGGGGCCTCCGCGGCGGCCATATTTTTCGTTCAATACCAGACACCCTTCCTGGCCATTGGAGTAAGCTCCAATCTGATCGGAATAAATCTGATGTTAAGGATCATCCAGAAAAACGGGCTTTACCAACCTGATCGCGGGATCCTTCGACACATCGTCCGGTATGATATGGACAAGGTGATGGTCTTCAATGTCCTGGCCGGCATCAGCTTTTTCATTGTGATTTTCCTGGGAACATTAAAAAAACTATAAATAAGGGAGATTTTGTCATGAGAGGAAAAACATTTAAAGTCCTGATATCAATTTTTCTTGCAGCATTGGTGATGTCCGGGACGGTCTTCGCCGGCAACATGGGTGGCGGGGGAGGCATGGGCGGCTCGGGTGACATGGGTGTGACAGGCCCGCACAGCGGGGTGGATTCGGGTCAATCATCGATGTGGGACGAGGATTCAATGCCCATGAGATCTTCGGGAACAATGAACAGCGGGGACGCTATCATCGATCTCCAGCCTGTGCGATACCACGATGGGATGATGGAGATTGCGTTCCAGGCCAATACCCATTCGGTAGCGCTGGGCGACTACAACTTCATGGAACGCGCCGAGTTGGAGTTCAACGGACATACCTACCGCCCCATCCAGAGTGACCGGATGAGAGGACACCACAACGGTGGGAAGATTATCTTCAAGGTCAGCGAGAGGCCGGAACATTTTCGAATAATCATCAGGGGAATACCCGGTTCCGAGGAACGGGTCTATGAGTGGTAGCAGTCCCAACCTCACCCCCACTTCGCCGGAGTTTCATCCTGATGCACGAAAAAGAGACCACCTTAGGTTCGGCGGGATTGCCCTCCTGCTACTGACCGGCCTGACAGCTGTTTTTCTCTCAGCATGCGCGAATAACGCTGGTTCTTCCGAAGCCGGAAACTCGGGGAAAGTCGTGGCCGAAAGTGCTCTGGAGCAGGATTTGGGGCAGGTCAACATCAGGGGTGGGATTGTTCAGCGTACCTTTGATCTGAGGAACCAGGGAGAGAATGATCTTGTCCTCAAGGGAGTATTTACCTCCTGTGCATGCACCACGGCATCCATCGAGCTGCCGGATGGTCGAGTCCTGGGTAAATTCGGAAAAGGTCCACCAAAGTCATGGCGCCAGGTGATCAAACCGGGGGAAAGTTTCAAAGTCCATGTGAACTTCGATCCTCTCTTCCACGGCGAAAATGGCGTTGGCCCTTTTACAAGGAGCGTCTTTCTGATCACCAGCGCCCCGGCGGATGATAACCTCTCGACACGTATTCCACTTATCAAGGATGGTACGGTTACAACCATTCGCCTTTCCGGGACTGTCGTCTACGCTGATGATTTCAGAAAAACCGGGGTGAAGAATGCAGACGACGACTTTGGCGAGGTCCTCGGCGACTTCAGGTTTACTGAGAAAGAGTATGATTTCGGTATTACCAAACAGAGCCAAGGCATCGTCAGACACGAGTTTCCATTCATCTATACAGGGGGAGAACCGGTGACCATCACGGGTATACCCACGAGCTGCGGCTGCACACGGGCCTACGTCACGAAAACGAAGCTCAAACCGGGGGAGAAGGGAACCCTCGTTGTTGAATTTGATCCGAATTTTCATGAAGAACCGAAAGGTAGATTTTTCAGAACCATCACCCTTCTCACCGACCCGGTCTCGAAGGAAAGAGTGGAGTTGAAGATATGGACTCAGGTCGACCTCGACCTCGGCCCCAAAACCTATAAATTCCGGGAGCACGACAAGGACGAAAAAAACGAGGGTTCTGAAAACGATAGTTCGATGACATTGATCGGGGGAGACGAGAAAAATTGTACCCTGAACTGTTAACAATCGGCCCGCTGACCATCCATACTTACGGTGTGTTCTACGCCCTGGGAATCCTGGCCGCCATAACCCTGGCCGAGTATCTGCACCAGAAGAACGGTGGAAAACCGGGTACCTTCCAGGATATGGGATTTTTGGTCGTAATCGGCATCCTTGTGGGAGCCAGGGCACTTTTCATCCTGGTCAACCTGGGATATTTCCTGAGAAATCCACTGGATGTTTTCAAGATCTGGAACGGAGGCCTGGTTTTCTACGGTGGTCTGATCGGAGGAGCACTGGCCTTTATTCTGGCGGCCCGCCTGAAACATCTCGACCTGTGGCCTCTCGCGGATACCGTTGCGCCGGCCCTTACTTTTGGACATGCGATAGGCCGAATCGGGTGCTTTTTCGCCGGGTCATGCTACGGCAAACCGACGGACATGCCATGGGCGGTAACGTTTACCGACCCCAAATCATTGGCAACAGGTGTACTCGGTGTTCCCGTCCATCCCACTCAACTGTATGAATCGGCCCTACTGATTCTGCTCACCGTTGTTCTTTTGAAGATCCGTTCCCATGTCCGCTTCCCCGGCCAGGTCATAACCAGCTACGGGATCATGTACGGCATAATCCGGTTCGGGCTGGAGTTTTTTCGAGGGGACCCTCGGGGTTCAGTTGAAATCCTTGGGACGACCCTCTCCACAAGCCAGGCGATCAGCCTGCTCATCGTCCCCCTCTCCCTTGCGGGATATGTTTACCTCTCCCGCCGGAAGGGTCTGGGGTCCAGGGTCAGGGGCCTGGTGTCTGGGGTCTAGGTGTCTGGGACGCTCTGGGGTTGCCTGCCACCCGCCGCCGCTTGGGACGTCGCCGGTGGCTATGCCCTCACAGGTCAGCTATGGCGTGGTAAACAATCGTAGTCCAAGGGACGTAGACGGGTCAATGTTGATGTTGGTTCGCCCCGTCTTTGGAGTCCGGTCTGGAAACCGCCTCCGGTGGATTGCAGCAATCCACCGGCTTTTTTGGATTTCCGGCAACGGAATCTTCCTCAAGGTCCTTGAAGAACTTTTTTACGCCCTCTCTGGTACGCTTCCAGAATCGGTTTCCTTTTCTGACTTCCATTGTTGACCTCCTTTTTAAGCCTCACCGAAAAAAGACCGGATCAGGCCGGATACACACTTTTTTACTCATGGGTATAATCATCAAGCAGATCATCATCAACCCCGTCTTTAAAACCGGCTTTCCTCCCCCGCGATCTTTTGTTAGCCGGCTTCCTTCTTGCCGAAGAGCCTCTTTTCCTACCACCGCCGTCTGGGGATTTCCTGGCCGGGGGCGAGGACGGAGATGTTCTGAAATACTTTCCCACCGTGAACGCCGCGAGAGAGAAACCGATTATGACGAGAATAAATCCGAAAGATCTGTTGTTGGAGCTTCCGGCGGATGTCCCTGTGGCAAGTCCGGCACTTGTAACCAGGATGGAACTTCCCCATTGACCGACGAAATAGTCGACTATCTGCTGTTCGGTTCTTCCCTGTCCGATCATTTTGATGATAAGCGCCCTGTTCTTGTCGGCTTCCTGGCACTCACAGGTGGAGAGGGCTTCAGTACAGGTGCCGCAGGAACACATGAAGTCGAGGGTCACCTGGGATGCGGATAGCGCGGATGATGATACGGGGAACAGTAAAACCAGAAAAGCGGTGACGATCAACGTAGGAAAAGGATCCATCCTCATCTTAAGAGGCCTCCTTCTCCCCTCCAATTCATGTTTCGGCTCCAGGCGGGAAAAATGCAATTACAAGTATATAGATAGACAAAAACCGATTGGATGTCAAATCTTTCTACAATGTTATTTGTAATAAATCCGGCTGAAACCCTTTCTCTCGCCCGCTCGCTTGCACTCGCTTGAGAACGCAGGAATCGCAGAGAAAACCGGTGGTGCTTGACGACGCCTCCCGGGAAAGGCATCCTGTAGTCAGAATAAACCCGGAAAAGGGAGAAACCGACATGACTAATATGGAAGCGGACATGGAATATCAACCCTACGAAGAAGTTATCGAACTTCAGACGACGAAGCTGCGCGAACTCATGGCGGGCCCATGGCAAAAGGCCCCCGGATTTGTTCGTCGCCTCGAGGACGCGGGCCTGACGACAGACGATCTCACTGAGCCGGGTAACATTCTGAAGTTTCCGGTTCTCAAAAAGTCCGACTTTCCCTCCATCCAGGCCGCCGTCCCACCCTTTGGGGGCATGATCGCCGTTTCGCCCGGGGAACTGAGAAGGATCTACTCGTCCCCCGGCCCCATTTACGACCCGGACGGACGCCTGGCTTCCTACTACAGATGGGAGCGGGCCTTCGCCGCCTGCGGGTTTTCGGAGGGCGACATCGTCCTTAACTGCTTTTCGTATCACCTGACCCCGGCGGGGGCCATGTTCGAGGAAGGGGCGAACAACCTCGGGTGCGCCGTTATCCCGGCGGGGATCGGCAACAGCGAGATCCAGGTCTCCGTCGCAGCCCACCTCAAAGCCAATGCCTACGTGGGCCTGCCCTCCTATCTGAAGGTCCTTTTGGAGAAGGCGGAAGAAACCGGATTGAGTCTCCCTTTTGAAAAGGCTTTCGTCATCGCCGAGAAACTTTCGGAGAGCCTTCGCACGGAATTTCAGGAGAAGAACGGAATTCACGTTCGCCAGGGCTATGGGACAGCCGAGGTCGGGGCCATCGCCTATGAGTGCGAGGAGGGATCCGGCATGCACCTTGATCCCACCGTTCTGGTTGAGGTCCTGGATCCGGAGACCCATATACCCGTACCGGCCGGGACACCCGGCGAGGTCGTGGTTACCCCGTTCAACCCCATCAACGCCCTCCTGCGCTTCGCCACGGGCGACCTGTCCTCGGTCACCTTAAAACCGTGTCCCTGCGGAAGGAAAAGCCCCAGGCTCACCGGCATTCTCGGCCGTGTGGATCAGGTGACCAAGGTCAGGGGACTTTTCGTCTATCCGGGGCAACTTGCCGAGGCCCTGTCCGGATTTGAGGAGATTGAACGATTCAGGGCCGTCATCGTAAGGGAGAGGGCCATGGATGACATGACCGTGGAGGTGGAAACCAGAATGCCCCTCCCGGCCCATACTTTGGAAAAGGTGGGTGGCAGGCTCAAGGAGGTCCTCAAGCTTGGCGTCAGGGTTGTGCGGGTCGAACCCGGGACCATTCAAGATGATGCGCGGGCCATCGATGACCGGCGCAAGTGGGACTGATCTACTTCCCGCCCTGTCCGCCCGTCAGGATCACCGCGAGAATCTTCGCGGGTTTTTCCCCTTCGCAGGTCACATGGTGGGGAGTCGTACATCGAAAATAGATGGAGTCGCCGGGTTCCAGGGTGTCCGCGTGGTCGCCCAGGCGCACCATCATCCTCCCCTCCAGAACGAAGAGAAACTCTTCCCCCTTATGGGTGGAAAGGCGTTTTTCCTTAAGTGCCACCGGTTCGAGGGTGACTATGAAGGGTTCCATACCCCTTCCCCTCATTCCGAATCCCAGGGATTCGTATGTGTACCCCAGGTTTACTCCGGTCTTTGAGGCCACACGGGAGACGATCTTACGCTCATCATGGCGAACCAGGGTGAAAGGTTCATCGGGCGCACTGCCGAGGAAGTCGCCGACCTCCGTCTCCAGGGCGCCGGCAAGTTTTATCAGCGCCCCAAGGGGGGGACTGACGAGGTGATTCTCGAACTGTGAAAGCAGCGCGGAAGAGTAGCCCGTCTTAACGGCCAGGTCCTGGAGCCCCATTCCTTTCTCCTCCCTCAGTTCGCGGATTTTTTTTCCAACCTCAACAGGTTTTTCCGCCATTTTCGGCCTCCAAACTAACTCTTGACTCCCCCGCCGCACTCGTTCCGCGCGGGGATCGGTTCTCATCAGCCGCCGGCATTTTCCCTCGCATACCGAGCCCCTTCACGTATGGCTTTCTCGTTCATGGGAATAAATTTCCTGTTGCGGGCAGAAACTACCGATTCGACAGCCCCTGCCACCTCGTCCGGGCTCAAGGCGCCTGAAAGTTGAGCGAAAGCGCCCAATCCCACCATATTTGCGAGACGCCCATTCCCCAGCTCCATGGCCAGTTCGCTCATGGGCACAGCACAGGTCTTCAGACCGTCACTCTTCACATCTTCCACCCTGGCAAGGGAGCTGTTGACGATGAGTATCCCCCCCGGGGAAACGGATTTCTGATACCTTACGAGGGACGGTTGATTCATGGCGATGACACACTTAGGGTTATCGACTATGGGTGAGCCGATATCCTCATCTGAAAGGACAACCGTGCAGCGCGCGGTCCCTCCTCTCATCTCCACACCGTAGGATGGAAAGAAGGTCACATTCAGCCCCTTTTTCATCCCTGCTTCCGCCAGCAGCTGTCCAGCCAGGAGGATTCCCTGGCCGCCGAAACCACTTATGAATATATCATAGTACATCGTCTCTCCGTATCAATATTCAGAGTCCAGAGTCCAGAGTCCAGAGTCCAGAGTCCAGAGTCCGGAGTTCAGAGTCCGGAGTTCAGAGTCCAGAGGGGAAGAGCCGGCGCGGTGACCGGCCTTCTTAAATATAATCCGCGGTATCCTTCTCCTTGAACACGCCCAGGGAAAAATAGGGAATCAGTTCCTCCTGGATTCTTCTCACCGACTCCTGGGGATTCATACCCCAATTGGTCGGACAGGTGGAGAGCAGTTCCACGAAGGAGAACCCTATCTCGTTTATCTGCATCTCAAAGGCTTTAAAAATCGCTTTTCTTGCCTTGAGGATGTTAGCCGGTTTATCCAGGGCCATCCTGGCCACGTAGGAGGTGCCGTCGAGGGTGGCAAGCATCTCCGCCATCCGGATGGGATAGCCATCCGTGTTGAGATTCCTTCCATAAGGTGAGGTGGTTGTCTGCTGCCCGAGGAGGGTGGTCGGCGCCATCTGACCGCCGGTCATACCATATACGGTGTTGTTGACGAAGATAACCGTGATGTTCTCTCCCCTGTTGGCCGCATGAACGATCTCCGCCAGGCCGATGGACGCCAGGTCTCCGTCCCCCTGATAGGTGAAGATGATCCTGTCGGGCCTTGACCGCTTCATGCCTGTGGCCACAGCCGGGGGGCGCCCATGTGGGGCCTCGATAATGTCGCAGTTAAAATAATCGTACATGAGGACCGCGCAGCCTACCGGTGCCACTCCCACGGTTTTTTCGACGATGCCGAAATGATCGAGGGCCTCTGCAACCAGCCGATGCCCGACGCCATGCCCGCATCCGGGGCAGTAGTGCATTATGGCGTCGTTGAGGGCTTTGGGCCTGGTGAATATCTGCTTCATGGATATTTCCTCTCTATCCTCTCCAGGACCTCCAGAGGCGTGGGGATCGCCCCACCGGGTCTGCCGTAAAAGGACACCTCGGCATCGCCGGCGACGCTGAGCCTGACATCCTCGACCATTTGCCCCATGTTCATCTCCACCACCAGAAAATTTCTGGTTTTCAGTGAGATCGCCCGAAGCTTTTTCCCGGGGAAAGGATAAACGGTAACCGGCCTGAAAAGCCCAACCTTAAGCCCCTTTTTCCGAGCCTGAGAGACAGCGGTCCGGGCAACCCGGGCAGCTGTTCCGAAAGCCACTACAACCAGTTCCGCATCTTCCAGATCTTTTTCATCGTAGCGGACCTCATGCTTCTCAACCTCCCTGTATTTTTCCTCGAGCATCCTGTTGTGTGATTCCAGTTCCCCCTCTTTAAGGTACAGGGATTTCAAGTGTCTGGCGGGGCGGCCTTCCGCGCCGGTCAACGCCCAGGGTTTTTTCGGTCCCGGTGCAACATCGTCCCGCTCGAAGATGGGTTCCTGCATCTGCCCCAGTACCGCGTCTGCGAGGACCAGAACCGGATTACGGTATCTATCCGCCAGATCGAACGCCAGGATCGTATGATCGTACATCTCCTGCACACTTGCCGGAGCAAGGACGATGGTCCTGTAGTCGCCATGACCGCCACCCTTGACCGACTGGAAATAGTCACCCTGGGAGGCGGCTATTCCGCCGAGGCCGGGACCACACCGCACCACGTTAATCAGGACGGCCGGAAGCTCCTGCCCGGCCATGTAGGACAGCCCCTCCTGCATGAGGGAGATACCCGGACTCGATGAGGAGGTCATGGCCCTGACACCCATGGCCGAAGCGCCGAGAACCATGTTGATGGAGGCCAGTTCGCTCTCAGCCTGAACGAACTCGCCTCCCAGTTTGGGAAGCTCACGGGACATGATCTCCGGAACCTCGTTCTGCGGCGTTATGGGATATCCGAAATAGTACCGGCATCCCGCCTTGATAGCCCCCATTGCCAGGGCCATGTTTCCCTTTACCAGAATACGTTTGGCGTCACTCAATTACTCATCTCCCGCATTACCGACCGGCAATTACTACTTATTTATGGTTCATCACAACAATGTGTACCTCATTATGTTAATCCCAACTCGTCTCACGCAAAGCTCGCAAAGGAAGATCAAAAGCTTTTGACACAGTGCAGCCATTTGACGGCTGCTCCACAGGGTTAAACAGAGGACACAGAGTTTCATCCGGGGAAAACCGTCTCACGCTCGTTCGTCACGCCGACCTGTGACTCACTAAAGCCGCCAAGGACGCCAAGAAGATCACAAGATAAAAGGCTACTTCCCCTCACCCGGCCGCTCCTTCCCAGGAGCGGGATTTCCTTGAAATCGGCTGGTTATCCTTGTTGCCCGGGATGAAAGTTAACTTTGATCCTTGGCAAAAAGGATATCCAGCAGCTTGGGTGAGGGGACGTGTCCTACTTTGCGAGCTTTGCGACTTGAGTGAGCAAAGCGAACGGGCGTGAGGCAGTCCTTGTTCTTCTCTGTGAAACCCTCCCCTTAAACCCCGTGGTGTGACCTGAAAGTGGTCACACTGTAATAAATCCTCATTTCTCCAAGTCCGGTCTTCATCCAGGTACGCATTTCCAGGATGACCCCTATTTATAAACCTCGATACATATATCCGGGCACATTACCGCACATAGGGTACAGCCGGTACATTTCTCCTCCGGGTCCTCCAGAAGGACAAACTGGTAGCCCTGGTCGTTTATCGATTTGCCCTGGCGAATCAGCCCGTGAGGGCAAACGTCGACACACAGAATACACCCCTTGCACCCGGCTTCACTGACCTTGATTGTCGGCATATTTTAATGGCCCTTATGTGGAGTAAAAAGCCATAAATGGACTTTTTACGATTCTGTACCCTTGGCGGAAAAATTTTCCAGGGAGTATACACGCTTTCCCCAGTAAAAAGCCACCAGCCCAACGACGACACCCATTACCACGTCGCTGACATAGTGATAACGGTTATATACAGTGGCAATGGAAAGCCCGATGACGAGGGGCGTGAGGAAGATCGCCATGCGTTTTCTGTAGGACCAGGCGAGCAGGAGAATGACCAGGGCGACGGCCACATGAGAACTGGGCATACACCCCCCGCGGATGTCTCCGTACTTCATGATAAACTGCTGAAGCGGGGTAACAACATACCCCGTGAGGGGACCGTTGTAAAGGCTGGCAAGCTGGTACCGCGGCCCCACGACGGGAAAAAGGATAAAACCGTAGTAGGAGATAAAAAAGGCCACCGAAACGGAGAAGACCATCCTCCTGAAGGGAATGAAATCTCTCTTCAGGTAGAGGGAAAGCCCCAGGATGGGGATCAGCCAGTAGTAGGAATTATAGGCGATATTCATAATCTCCGTTACCGGAGGAGACGCGAAACGCTCCATCCAGACCGAGGGGTGGAAACCCAGAAGCCCCTTTTCGAAATTCGCGATGTAGCGGTCCAGATAATGCCCATGCATCCCCAGGATGAACGCGTCTATCTGCTCGTAGAAAACGGTGAGCAGAAAGATGATATACCAGTAGCGGAAAAAGCGAATTATGGGATTTTCGCTCCGGGATGAATACCTGACCCAGCCGATAATCAGAAGAACGGAGGCGGAATGGATCAGGACATAGGTCCACCAGTGGTCAACCCCTTTGTGAAAGAGGGTGACCGTGACGGAGATGGTGACAAGATAGACGATGATGGCCGTGTCTTCCGGCCGGAACGCGCCTCTTAGCCTGCTCATGGACGACCCCTGAAAACATCAAAAAAAATACCACCGGCCGCCATTAAGACGACTGATAATAACAACCCCCTAAAAAATCCCCCTGGTTTCACCCCCACCCCAGTATGGACTCTTTGCGAGCTCATCAACAGTGCAAAAACCAACGGAAGATAACAGAATTGATTCCGGGGGTCAAACCTCCATAAACACCCTTTTTCATGGACATTGCCCTGACGCGAAGAGGGTGATTTCCCCATCGATGAATGATATCACCCATTGCGGAAGAGAGGGAAAAACAGCTGGCTTGGTCAAGACCCCCAGCCCTTATTTCAGCCGCGGGTCCACCGCGTCACGCAGGCCCTCGCCTACGAGGTTGTAGGCCGTAACGGTGAGGAAAATAGCCGCACCGGGGAAGATGGTCAGCCACCAGGCAAAGTCGATGTATTGCTTGGACTGTGACAGGATCTCGCCCCAGGAAGGGGTTGGAGGCGGCACACCAAAGCCGAGATAGCTCAGGGATGATTCCACGAGGATCGCGCCGGCGATGCCGAAGGTCGCGGACACAAGGACGGGAGCAAGGGCGTTGGGGAGGATATGGTAGAATATGATACGCCCGTCGGAAGCGCCGATCGCCTTGGCCGCCGCCACGTAATCCATCTTCCTCTGTTTGAGAAACTCCCCCCTTACCAGCCGGGCCACCCCCGGCCACCCGGTTATCCCGATAATGACCATGATATTGTAGATACTCGGACGGAGGAAAGCGAGAACAGTGAGGATGAGGAAAAAGGTGGGGAAACACATCATGACCTCAATGGCCCGCGAAATAACGACATCCACTTTACCGCCGTAGTAGCCGGCCAATGCGCCCAGGATAACACCGATGAAAGCATAGATGGAGACGGCCACAAAACCGACGGAAAGGGAGACCCTGGATCCGTATATCATCCTTGAGAGGACATCCCTTCCACGGTCGTCGGTTCCAAGGAAGTGCTTCCCGTCCGGAGGCAGAAGGTTGGCCTCGAGATCGATGTTCGTGGGACTGTACGGAACGGGAGGAAATATCGCCCATCCCCTCCCTGAATCCTCAATCCCTTTCCAGTCCACGCCTTTGGGGTTGGAAAAAACAGGGATCCGGAGGTGGCCGTCCAGAGACGCCACCAGGGGCTTGTCTCCTGCCAGCAGGGGGGCCCCAAGAGCCACAGCGAAGAGGGCCAGGACAAAAATCAGGCCCACGATGGAAACCCTGTCTCTGGCGAATTGTTCCCAGACCAGCCTGTAGTAACTCCTTTTCGCGGCGCCTCTCATATCTCCGCCTCGTAGCTGATCCTTGGATCGGCCCACATGTAGAGGAGGTCGGACACAAGGATTCCCAATAGTGTGAGAACGGCTGAAATTGTGGCGATTGCAAGCACCACCGGGTAATCGCGGGAAAGGACAGCCTCGAAGCCCAGCTGTCCCATGCCGGGGATGGAAAAGATATTTTCGATGATCACGCTTCCACCGAACATCCCGGGAAGAAGGTATCCCAAGAGGGTTACGATGGGGATGATGGAGTTTCTGAAGGCGTGTTTGAAGACGACCAGCTTCTCGGGAAGGCCTTTCGCCCTGGCGGTCCGGATGTAATCCTGCCTGATTACCTCGAGCATGCCGGCGCGCTGATACCGCGAAAGAGCCGCCAGCCCGCCATAGGTGAGGCAGAATACGGGTAGGATGATGTGCCACAGGTGATCGAGGACCCGTGCCATGACAGAGGCGCCCGCCATCCCGGAGGATACGATCCCGTAGACGGGAAAAACATTCAGGAAATCCCCCCCTCCCAGGAACATGATGAGCAGGACCGCGACCCAGAAGTTGGGGAGTGAGTAGAGGATGAAGAGAACGATGGTGGTCACCCGGTCGCCGATACTTCCCTGGTGAACGGCGGAATAGACTCCCACGGGTATGGCAATGAGATAGACGAGGAAGATTGAGATAAGATTGAGTTCCACCGTAATGGGGAGCCTTTCCCATATCTTATCCATGACACGCCGGTGATCCTTGTAGGAATTCCCAAAATCGAGGGTCAGCACCCTCCGAAGCCAGATCACGTACCGCTGCCAGATGGGTTTGTCCAGACCGTAGAGCGCTCTGGTCTGTTCAACAATCTCGGTAGTCACCTTGTCACCGATGAACCCCTGTTCCCCTCCCATTCGCAGCTTCATGGCTGCCGGGTTGCCCGGGGCCAGTTGAATGACAAGGAACGTAATGAGGGTTATCCCCACGAACGTGGGGATAATCAGAAGGAGGCGACGTATGAGATATTCTCCAAGTGTCATAATTTGATAGGGTCCTAAAAAGCCCAACCATGACTTCTTACTAAGTCATCATATTACTAAGTCATCATATTTCAGCCGGCCTCACGCCCCCTCAGGCTATTTATACTTCTGGGCATCCGCAGGCACGTACCACTCGGTGGAATCGAGGCCCAGGGGATACACATTAACGTTTTTAAAGCGTTTGTCGAGCGCCACAAGGCTCTTGTTTACAAAGAGGAATGTGTAAGGCTGTTCCTCATGGAGGATCCGATGGAACCTTCTGTAATACCCGGCCCTGACGGATCGATCAAAAGTGGTACGGGCCTTTTCGATGATCTCATCGGCCTCCTTGTTGACAAACCCGATGAAGTTCGATCCCCTCTCCGCCTGTGAGGAGTGCCACACCTGGAAGGGGTCCGCCTCCACCGGAAGGCTCCATCCCATAATAACGGCGTCGAAGGTCCTGTCATCAAGTACTTTTGTAAAAAGCGCCCACTCCAGCGGCCTGATGGTCATATCGACACCGACCTTTGTCAGTTCCTCCTTCAGAACAGTGGCCATCTGCTCGGCAAATTGGCTTCCCGACACGATGGTGAATTCAAACCGGAAGGGTACCCCGTCCTTGTCTCTTATCCCGTCCCCGTCGGAATCCGTCCAGCCGGCCTCGTCCATGAGGGCTGCCGCCCTTTTCGGATCGTGGGGCCACGGTTTGATATTCTTGTCGTAATCCCGGCTCTCGTAGAAGAAGTTCCCGGTGACGATCTTCCCCAGCCCGTACCTTAGATTTTTAAGAATCGATTCCCTGTCCAGGACCATGGTCATCGCCCGCCTGACGCGTTTGTCGGAGAAAAACGGACGTCGGAGGTTCCATCCGATAAAGGAGTACCCGGGGAGATAGTACTGCAGTTTATTGAACCTCGCGGTGAATTTTCGTCCCCTGGTCTGCCTTGTCCATTGGATGGGTGTGAGTCCCATCAGGTCCATCTCCCCGCGCTTGAGGACCTGAAGAGCAACGGTCTCGTCGGTGATGATTTTGAACACGATCTTCTTCAGGTGGGGTTTCTCCCCCCAGTAGTTCTCGTTCCGGGAAAGGACGATCTCTTTCCCGGTATCCCACTTGACGAATTTATACGGACCGGACCCGATGGGACTGCGTCCGTGGGGATTGGTGTTGAAATCGCCCTTGACGAAGATGTGCTTTGGGATGATGCTCATTCCTCCGATCATCTCCAGGGACTTGAAGTAGGGTTTGGAAAAGGTAAACCTGACAGTCCTGCTGTCGAGTGCCCGGACCTTCTCGAGGTTGCGATAGTAGTTTCTCAGGTGGGGCGCGTCCACGGCGGGGTCCCTGACAACGTTGAAGGTGAAAACCACGTCATCGGTCGTCAAGGGCCTCCCGTCTCCCCACCTGAGCCCCTCCCTAAGGGTAAAGGTGTAGTTGAGATGATCCGGAGATGCCTCCCACGTCTCCGCCAGCAGGGGGACAAGTTCGAGGGTCCTGTTGTCCCTTTTAAGAAGGCTTTCGTATATATAGCCGTTGACCGTGCCCTCGTAGACGTCCGTGGCGGTTACCGGGTTCAGGGTTGCGGGCTCCGCCGGCATACGTCGGATGAGCCAGCCCCCATCTACCTGCGGGCCTCCGGGAATTTCCACAGCCCCAACGACACCCGGATAGCCCAGAAACAGGCACAGAAGGATCGGAACCAGATATACCGGATTTTTCCCGCGCAGCCTTGACACATTGACCTCCTTTGTTGAACAATTGTTGGAGATTCCGGTCTTGAGAAAACCTATTCTGTTGACTTTTCAACATCCATCGACAATTATTCACCAACAGTAAATTCCCTTCCCGGAGGAATATTCCATGTCCCTGGAAAAACGTAAGCAGGCCCTTGCCCAGGCCCTTCAGGACCCGGAAGAGCTGGTAAGGGCAACGGCGTCAAAGGCTCTGGACAGGGTGGAAGGCCTGGCCATGATCGGTGAAATCGCCGAGGCCGCCAGAAACGGCGCCGAACCCCACCGCATCAGAGCCATCCATTTCCTCGGTTACCTTAACACCCCGGAGTCAACGGACATCCTGTTGTCGCTTTTACACGACCCTCATTTCGACATTCGGGTGGCCACAATAAAAGCCCTTCAAAACACCCTTCCTGAAAAAGCCCTGAAGCCCCTGGCGGCCTGCCTTAACGATCCGGAACCATCCGTTTTACACGGCGCGCTGGAAACATTATCCCACTACCGGGACCGTAAGGTTACGGAATATATTCTGCCCCACCTGCTGAACGGCGATCCTGAAACGGCATGCTCGGCAGCCGAAGCCCTTGGGAGAAACGGGGATCCCAGGGCGGAATCGTATCTGGCCAAGGCCCTGGACAGCTCATCCGACCCCTTCCTCAGGGCCAAGGCGGCGGAGGCACTTGGAAACCTCCGTCCATCATCCTCCCACGGGGAGACCCGCCGGGACGGAACCGATGACACCTCGGAACGTTAGAGGACCAGGATGACACTTTTTCATACTGCGGCGACGTATTCGGGAGTATGGAGTAAGGGAGTATCGAAGTATCCCAGCCCCCGGATCCCGGACCCCAGACCCTATTATTTCACCACAGCGCAGCATTTCCAAGCTCATGAGCGAATGAAGAATATCACTTCTCCTTTTCACCGGCAACAGCGCTCTGCGTCCTGACACCCATTGGCGTTCCTCTCCCTCTCTGTCCTCCGATGCGTTGCAAACATCCCCCGATTCATGTATGTCATGGAAAATCCACAAGGGGACACAGAAAATGATCAATACGCAGGAACCGAAAAATTCCAACCCCATCACCATGACCGATTTTCCGGACCTGAAGCTGTTTTGCCGTGGGAAAGTCCGTGACGTCTACGACCTTGGGGAAAATCTTCTCCTCGTTGCCACGGACAGGATATCGGCATTCGACTGCATAATGCCCAACGGTATACCCGACAAGGGGCGAATCCTGACGGCAATGTCCCTGTTCTGGTTCGAATTCACCAGCGGGATAGTAAAAAATCATCTTGTGGCACACCAGGTCGAGGATTTCCCGAAATCTCTCCGGCCTTATTCGGATATCCTGCGGGGAAGGAGCCTCCTGGTAAAAAAATCCGACCCCTTTCCCATCGAATGCGTTGCGAGAGGCTACCTCGCCGGCGGAGGGTGGAAGGAATACCAGGAAACCGGGGCCATCAGCGGAATCCTCCTTCCACAGGGACTGAGGCAGGCCGAAAGGCTGCCTCACACCATCTTCACGCCCGCCACCAAGGCCGAATCGGGGCATGACGAAAACATCTCTTTCGAGGGGGTCTGCGAGAAGGTCGGCGATAAAGTGGGCAGACGCCTCCGTAACCTGACCATAGCCATATACGAAAAGGCTCGCTCATACGCGGGGGACCGCGGCATCATCATATCCGACACGAAATTCGAGTTCGGCCGCACGGAAGACGGGATCATCCTGATCGATGAGATCCTGACGCCGGATTCTTCACGGTTCTGGCCCACGGAAAGCTACCGGATCGGTATAAGCCCTCCGAGCTTCGACAAACAGTTTCTCAGGGATTACCTCGAGGGGCTGGACTGGGACAAAACTCCACCCGCGCCGGAGCTGCCTCCAGACATCGTCAGGAAAACCAGGGAGAAGTACCTGGAGGCATATCGCCTGCTCACCGGCAGGAAATTCATGGCGACTTGATTTTCTTGGATTTCTCCCATAGAGTTAGTTTATGTTGGAAGAAACGGCAAAAGTACTGGCGGTAACCGGGGGACGTGCCAGGGTTGCGCTTATCAGGACTGCCGCCTGCGGCGATTGCGGGGCAAAGAGCATGTGCCATCCCACGTCCGAGACCTCCATGGAAATGGAGGTCAACAACCCCGCCGACGCACAGCCCGGCCAGAAAGTGATCGTTTCCCTGCCGGCAGAGGCCCTGTTGAAAGCATCAGCCGCAGCCTATCTGCTGCCCGCGTCCCTCATGGTCGCGGGATCCGCCATCGGTTGGTATCTCCTCGGGACGGACATGGGGGCTGTCATAGGCGCCGTCAGCGGATTTGTGGGCGCGTCAATGCTGCTCCTTAAATTCAGCGCCGGCCGAAAGAGCAAATCGATGCCTTCCATTACAAAGGTCCTGGGATAAGGAGGGTTCCGAAAGATGAGCATGATCATCGATCGCAAGGACGCCGTTCGGCTCGCCCGGACCATCATGTCCGATATTGCTCTGTACAACAAGGAAGCAATCCAGAAGAGCATTAAAAACGACTCCCTGTTTGAGGACATGAAGGGTCAGTTGGAAGAGGGAAGACGGCTTTACGATTCCCGCGTAGTTCAGGACATGCCCCACCGCTGGGTCCCTTACAACCGGGCCATAGTTGACGTCCTCGTCAAGCAGTTCGGAAATATCGACTCGGACATCTGGTAAACCCTCCCCATGGGACGTTCGGAATATATCGTCCCGCCCGGGGAGTCTCGAACCCGTCTTGACGTTTTTCTCTCCAGAAACCTGCTCGAACTGACCCGTTCCCGTATCAAAAAACTCATCGAGGGCGGCCATATTCTGGTTGACGGCAGGATTACGAAGGCCGGCGCCCTTCTTTCAACCGGCAGTCTGGTGACCGTCGTCATACCCGAAGTCAGCGTCTCGGACGTGGAGCCTGAGGATATTCCCATCTCCATCCTTTTTGAGGACAGCCATCTCCTGGTCCTGGACAAGGCCCCTCACATGGTCGTCCACCCCTCCCACGGCCATCCCAACGGCACCCTCGTCAACGCGCTCCTCCATCACTGCGGGGACCTGTCGGGCATAGGCGGTGTTTCGAGGCCGGGGATCGTCCACAGGCTCGACAAAGGAACCTCGGGTGTAATGGTTGTCGCGAAGAATGATCCCGCGCATCAGTCTCTGGCCCGGCAGTTCAAGGAGCACACTATTCTTCGCACCTATCTCGCCGCCGTCAGGGGCATCATGGACGATGACGAGGGGATAATCGACAGGCCCCTGGGAAGACACGTAAGGGACAGGAAACGGATCGCCGTCAGGGAGGATGGCCGGGCCGCCGTGACAAAATATTTTGTCACGGCGCGTCGCGACGGGGTCAGCATGGTGGAGCTGAGACCCCGTACCGGGCGTACGCACCAGCTGAGGGTTCACCTCTCCTCCGTCGGCCATCCTATTCTGGGGGATCCGACATACGGCGGGGGCGTTGTGTCCCTTCATGTCAAGGATCCGCAATTCCGCGCCATCCTGCGGTCCCTCACCAGACCGGCCCTGCACGCGTTTCGCCTCGGGTTCGTACATCCCGTCAACGGAGGCGAAATGATCTTTGAATCCCCACCACCCGGGGATCTTGCCCCTCTGTTCGGGTGGATAAGGGGGGGAAACCTTGATGGACTCGCAAAACAGTGAAGCCCGGGCCTCTTCGGGAACCGATTCGGAATGGAAAAAACCCGCTGCCTATGATACCATCCGCGACGGCCGACACGTAAGATTTTCGTTGAAACAACATAAAATAGGAGATAATCATGAGAAAAACCAGCTTTATCCCGGCAGCGGCAGTTTCCATCTTCCTTGGCGTCGCGGTGCTTCTGACCGCCTGCGGTGGAGGCGGAACTTCAGGCACGGCGTCGATCTACCTCACGGGCAATGACGGCATCAATGGATACGAGCTGTGGAGCACCGACGGCTCCTCGGCGCAGATGGTCGCAGACATCAACACCACGTCCGGTGGGTCGTCGTGGCCGTCCTACCTCACGACCTATGACGGCAACCTGTACTTCGAAGCACACGACGGCACCAATGGGGTCGAGCTGTGGGCCTACGACGGCTCCTCGGCCTATATGGTCACCGACATCTACACCGGGGCAAGCGGATCGGCCCCTTCATACCTCACGACCTACGGCGGCAACCTGTACTTCAAAGCGGACGACGGCACCAATGGGGCTGAGCTGTGGACCTACGACGGCTCCTCGGCATATATGGTCACCGACATCTACACCGGGACCGGTGGATCGTACCCTTCATCCCTCGCGACCTACGGCGGCAAGACTTCAACGCCAACGACGACACCAATGGGGGCGAGCTGTGGACCTACGACGGCTCCTCGGCCTATATGGTCACCGACATCTACACCGGGACCGGTGGATCGTACCCTTCATACTTCACGACCTACGGCGGCAACCTGTATTTCAGAGCGAACGACGGCACCCATGGGTACGAGCTGTGGGCCTACGACGGCTCCTCGGCATATATGGTCACCGACATCAACACCGGGGTTGGTGGGTCGTATCCGGCGTATTTCGCGACCTACGACGGCAAGACTTCAACGCCAACGACGACACCAATGGGGGCGAGCTGTGGACCTACGACGGCTCCTCGGCCTATATGGTCACCGACATCTACACCGGGACAAGTGGATCGGCCCCTTCATACCTCACGACCTACAGCGGCAACCTGTACTTCGAAGCACACGACGGCACCCATGGGGCCGAGCTGTGGGCCTACAACGGCTCCTCGGCCTATATGGTCACCGACATCAACACCGGGTCCACAGGGTCGTGGCCGTCGGGGACAGCGTATTATCCCTACCGGTTTTTAGAGGTAAACGGCAAGCTGATATTCGGGGCCAACAACGGGACCGACCATTACCAGGCGTACGTCCTCGACGGGTCCACCGTGGAGATGCTGGGGGGAAGTCCGATCAACACAACGGGTGATTTTTGGCCTGTTCCCAACTGATCCGGGATCGGAACAAAGACCCGGGCACGGCGCCCTATCGCCCCCCTACCTCCTCCAGGCGCCTTGCCGGCATCCCGGCGACGAAGGCGTTGAATACACCGGTGGCCGGCGCCGCGACGCCGAGGAAAGGAAGAAGGCTAAACAGGTCCGGAGAGAGGGGGGAGACAAAATTGAGCCTGATTCAATCAGGACTCCTCGATGACGCGGGAATCCTACATGGGTTCGGCACCACGGAAATGGAGGGTGTTGAACTCCCATGCCCCATTTTTACCCTCCGGCAGGTTCATGGAAACCGCATCGTGGTCATTGCCGGGCAAACGGACCGGGCGCCTGGAACGATGGGTCCTGATCCTATTTCAAACTATGGGGTCGGGGCTAAACTGTCCCTTCGCGCTGTCCCGGAGCAACCTGATCGATTCACCGAGGGTGACGCCCTGATCTCCACGATGCCGGGGACATTCGTCGGCGTGCGGACAGCCGATTGTCTGCCTGTTCTGTTGGCCGACCCGCAATCAGGCATGGTGGCCGCTGTCCACTGCGGCTGGCGCGGCCTTGCCCTGGGGATCGCGGGCGAAACTGTCCGGATCATCACCTCCCTCTCCGGAAACCCTTCCTCAGAATTTCTGGCGGCCCTCGGGCCGGCTATCGGCCCGTGCTGCTACGAGGTCGGCCTGGAGGTCATGGAGGCTCTGGCGCCCCTGCCCGGGTCCCAATCGGCTTTTCTCAGGAGGGAAGAGCGGCTCTTTATGGACCTTGCCGCCTCGGTCCGCGCGCAGCTCCTGGCGGCAGGAATTCCCGGGGAGGGCATGGAGGTCCTCGGGAACTGTACATCCTGTGATGAAAGGAATTTCTTTTCCTTCCGGGCGCGGAAAGACGCAGGACGAATGATCTCCTTTATCGGCGCGACCTCGGGGTAATCGGACGCAGCAGCCGGCGCGTAAGATTTTCGCTGAAACAACAGAAAGGAGATAATCATGAGAAAGGCCAGCTTCATCCCGGCGGCGGTTTCCATCTTCCTTGGTGTCGCGGTGCTTCTAACCGCCTGCGGCGGGGGCGGAAGCGGAACTTCAGGCACGGAATCGATCTACCTCGCGGGCAATGACGGATCACATGGGTACGAGCTGTGGAGCACCGACGGCTCCTCGGCGCAGATGGCCACCGACATCTACACCGGGACAAGTGGATCGTCGCCGTCATACCTCACGACCTACGGCGGTAACCTGTACTTCCAAGCCAGCGACGGCTCACATGGGTACGAGCTGTGGGCCTACGACGGCTCCTCGGCACAGATGGTCACCGACATCTACACCGGGACAAGTGGATCGTCCCCGGTGTACCTCACGACCTACGGCGACAACCTGTACTTCCAAGCCAGCGACGGCTCACATGGGGCCGAGCTGTGGGCCTATGACGGCTCCTCGGCACAGATGGTCACCGACATCTACACCGGGTCCGCCGGGTCGTATCCGTCGTACCTCACGACCTACGGCGGTAACCTGTACTTCCAAGCCAGCGACGGCTCACATGGGTACGAGCTGTGGGCCTACGACGGCTCCTCGGCCTATATGGTCACCGACATCTTCCCCGGGCCCGACGGGTCGTATCCGTCGTACCTCACGATCTACAGCGGCAAGCTGTACTTCCAAGCATACAACAACCTTCATGGGGTCGCGCTGTGGGCCTACGACGACTCCTCGGCCTATATGACCAACATCACTGAGGGCTCCTCCTGGCCGTCGTACCTCACGACCTACGGCGGTAATCTGTACTTCCAAGCCATCGACAGTTCACATGGGTACGAGCTGTGGACCTACGACGGCTCCTCGGCCTATATGGTCACCGACATCTTCCCCGGACCAAGCCCAAGCGACTCGGCTCCGCTGTACCTCACGGCCTACAACGGCAATCTGTACTTCAGAGCGTACGACGGTTCACATGGGGCCGAGCTGTGGGCCTACGACGGCTCCTCAGCCTATATGGTCACCGACATCAACCCCGGGTCCGGGTCGTCGGGGCCGTCGGGGACGAACTATTATCCCTACCGGTTTTTAGAGGTAAACGGCAAGCTGATATTCGGGGCCGACAACGGAACCGACCATTACCAGGCGTACGTCCTCGACGGCTCCACCGTGGAGATGCTGGGGGGAAGTCCGATCAACACATCGGGCGATTTCTGGTCTCAGTGATCCGGGATCGGAACAAAGACCCGGGCGCTCGCCCTACCGCCCCCCTACCTCCTCCAGGCGCCTTGCCAGTATCCCGGCGACGAAGGCGTTGAATACACCGGTGGCCAGCGCCGCGACGCCGAGGAAGGGAAGAAGGTTAAACAGGTCCGGGGACCGGACGTAGAGAAAAGACGCCACGGCGAGCTGGGCCACGACATGGGCGAATGCCCCGGCTGTGCTCACACCGTAAAGGCTGAAGCGCCCTGGCTGAAGCGCCAGGGGTACCATGACGGCCAAGCCGGCCGCGCCCCCGGCCGCCGACAGCACCGCGGTGGGTGACAGGAGCCCGCCCCACACCAGGGAGACCAGGGCCACCCTCCCCGCGGTCACCCATATCCCTCCCCTGATCCCCACCATGACGAAGGCGGCGAGGGTCATGATATTCCCCAGGCCCAGCCGGACCATGGGCGCCGGGTTGGGCAGTAATCTCTCCATGCTCGAGAGGACGAAAGCGGCCGACACGAGGAGCGCCAGCGTGGTGATCCTACCTGGAGACCGCATCGACAGCGACCTCCCCGATTACCCTGATGGATATCTGGTTGGGAAGGCACAGGATAACGTCTCCCGGCTTTTTAACGGGCCCCATGGCTTCGCCGATTTTAAGGGGACAGGGGGAATTTTCCAGCCTGGCCTTTCGGCCGCTGATGATGAGCTTTGCGTCCCCGAGGGGCCCTGTCAACGTATGGACACCATCTTCCAGCAGGCTGTAGACGGCTACACCGGTCCGGGTCCTGACCTCGAGGGTCGTCCCCTCCCCGGTTTCGCCGCGGATCACACCGGGAATCGTGAAGACCAGAACAAAGAGCACCAGAAAAAGGGCGATATCCCAAGGGGTGGGCCGCCGGACGAGTTCTTCGATACCCTTTTCTTCTCCTTTTTTATTAACGCTTCTCAAACCTCACCACCGACCCGGTACCGGATGTCTTCAATATCCTGCCTCCCCCGGCGATCAGTACCCCCTCAACGTCGGGCATCCTTTCCAGGAGATCCAAACCCTTCTCCGGCCCCAGAACGAAGGCCGCCGTGGCCAGGGCATCAGCCAGAACACAGTCGGAGGTAATTACCGTTGTACTCCTCAGCCCGGACCGTGCCGGACGACCTGTTTTTGGATCGAGTATATGGTGATAACGGACGCCGTCCACTGTAAAATACCTCTCGTAATCGCCCGAGGTAGCTACCGATCCATCCACAAGATCCAGGACACCTGCCATCCCCTGGGGTTTATCGGGATCCTGGATTCCTATGCGCCATGTTTTTCTTCCCGGCCTTTTTCCAAAAGCCCTGAGATCGCCCCCCGCATTAACGATACCGGCCTTGACCCCTTCTTTCTCCAGGACATGTACTGCCGCGTCGACAGCGTAGCCCTTGGCCACCCCGCCCAGGTCGATCCAGACCGGACCTGTGGAGGCTGCCTCCCCGCCACTGCCCATTTTCAGGCGGGCATATCCGACGGTTTTCATGGCGGCATCCAGTTCCGCGGGGGAAGGGATCCCCGGGTTATCGCCATCGAAACCCCATAATCGAATCACCTTCCCCATTGTCGGGTCAAACGCCCCCGAACTTCGGCGGGCCGTATCAAGGGCGACCTGCAGGATCCTTCTCAGGTCTTCGGGGAGATTCACCTTCTTCCCCTCCCGGAGGAGGGCCAGGGGGGAGGTGTCGGAGTGAGGGCCGGCCAGAGCCTCGATATCGGTCATCCGCTTAAAGGCATGGCCGACGCTTTTCCTGACACGCGGGGTGTCCGGGTAGGCGACGATCTCGACCAGTGTACCCATGAGGAACCTGGTCTCCCGGAAAGGCTTCGGGCTGCCGCAGCTTTGAAGGATCGGGACCAGCGCAAGGAGCGCAAGGAGGATAACGACTTTAGTGGAAAAAAGCCGCCTGGAAATATTCCCTCCGCCGACTTTGATAGGATCGTAAAAAGTGCATTGATGACTTTTTGCAAAGTCATCAACTTTCATGACGCAGAAGGTCCCTGATGGTGTTTTTCAGCTCATCCAGGTTGGCCGTTTTTACCACGAAGGCGTCAGCTGCCCACACGTCGAAATTCTGACGGTAATCCCCGTATGCCGTGGAAATAACGATGGGGATCTCCCTGTCCATGCCACGGATACGCTGCAGGACCTCGATGCCGTCCATGTCGGGCATCCGGATATCCAGGGCAACCAGGTCAGGCTTATCTTTCACAAGCCTTTCCACAGCCTCCTGACCGTCAGAGGCGAGAAGAACATTGTACCCATCCTCCTCCAGCTCCTCCTTGTAAAGGAGGCGGATATCCTCCTCATCATCAACAACCAGGATGGTTCTCATCATCGCTCCTCGAAATTTACCGTGGGATTTATCACTCTGATCACCACTCGTCAACCGGTGGTGTCAAAGCGAAAGTTACTCCCTCGCCGGGCCTGTTGTCCACATGGATTTCCCCGCCATGGGAAGAAAAGGCATGCACTCTGCGGTGTCCCGTCAGAAATCGAGGGCCAAGGTACTTTTTATGAGGTTGGCAAAGGTTAAACAAGGGGTACCTTAAGGTGGGTCCACCTGAACTTCCGATCCTACTTCTGGATGATTTTCTCCTCTTCCTCCTGAAGCGTCTTGCAGTGGATACAGAGGGTGGCTACCGGACGGGCTTCAAGTCTCTTGATCTCGATGTCTTCGCCGCATTCTTCGCAAATCCCGAAAGTGCCGTCTTTAATACGCTCCTCGGCCTTGTCGATCTTGCTGATGAGCTTCCTTTCCCGATCGCGGATTCTAAGGAGAAAATTACGGTTGGTTTCCATGGAGGCCCGATCGGTGGGATCGGGGAACGTCGTCTTCTGCTCATGCATTCCGTCCACGGTTTTCGTAGCCCCGAGGACAAGCTCTTCCTTCCATGCTTTGAGCTTCTTTTCGAAATACTTGATCTGTCTTTTGTCCATTTTCCCCGTCCGTCCAAGTGGTTTACATGGCTGGAAATTTGAACGTACCTTAGATACTCTATATTAGACCATACTGTCCAGCAAATTTTACCCTCTCTCCCCTCTTTTAGCAACCACCGGTGGCGGCTTCCTTCAGGCCGGAGGAGTCCAGTGTCCAGAGTCCAGTGTCCAGAGTCTCAGATACTTCGACCTGTCACGCCGGCCTGTCACGTCGTAGTTTAGGGAACGAAGACGGAAACCTTGGCGAAGGCAAATACGCCCATACTCCTTTACACCCTTACTCCCATGCACGTCCCGTCAGGGACGTTCCAGGAGCAGGGTCTGTGGCCTCGGTGTCAGAAACCGGGGTCGGGATACGGGAAAGTTCCTTAGCTTGAATCAATGCGGCATTTGAGGTATGTTTCTTAGTTCTTTGAAGCGCCATTATTCCTGACCCTGAATTGTGAGGGAGGCATGAAGATAGTCGCGGTTTCCATTAGTGACAGTAAAGGCGTGCGCAAGGAAAATGTCCCGTCGGCGCTCCTGATACCTGAACACGGCATCGAGAACGACGCCCACGCCGGAAAATGGCATCGGCAGGTCAGCCTCCTTGCCATGGAAAGTATAGACAAGATGACCAGGAAGGGGCTTGCGGTCGGGCCTGGGGATTTCGCGGAAAATCTCACCACCGAGGGCCTCGAATTGACCTCCCTGCCCGTGGGACAGTGGCTCAGGCTTGGGAGCGAGTCTCTCGTCGAGGTGACCCAGATCGGCAAGATATGCCACAACCACTGCGCCATCTATTACCAGGCGGGTGACTGTGTCATGCCGAGGGAAGGGATATTCGTCAGGGTTCTGGAGGGCGGCCTAATAAAACCCGGTGATGCCATCACTCTCGTGGACGGCGGAAAAACAGATGCTCATTAAGGGTGGCGTCATGACCCTGAGCGACAGGTCATCAAGGGGGGAATACGAGGACCTGAGCGGACCAGCCATAATCGAAGGCCTTTCATCCCTGGGTATCAGCTGGATAAAATCGGAGGTATTGCCCGATGAGGAAAGCCTCATCGCCGCAGCGCTGAAAGACTGGTCCGATGAGGCCGGACTGGATCTGATCCTTACCACCGGAGGTACAGGACCGGCCCCCCGGGATCGGACGCCCGAGGCAACCCGGGCTGTGCTGGACTTCGAGATCCCCGGTATACCGGAGTCGTTGCGGGCAGCCGCCAGAGACCGGGTGCCGACTGCCTGCCTCACTCGGGGGATTGCCGGGGTTCGCGGGAAGACGGTTATCATCAATCTGCCCGGAAGCCCCAAGGCAGTCCGGGAGAGCACGGCTGTTCTGCTCCCATTTCTCGTCCATCTGATCGAGAAGGTCAAAGGAGACCCATCGGAATGCGGCTCACCGTAACGAAAAGGCTTGAATCGGGGAACCGGTGAAACGGAGATCCATGAGAGGGATTTTTATCACTTTTGAAGGGATAGAGGGGTCGGGAAAATCCACCCTTGTGTCACAGCTGGCCCTCCTCCTCAAGGATATAGGCATAGACCCCCTGATTACCAGGGAACCCGGCGGTACTGTCCTCGGAAGGGAATTAAGAGCGATCCTGCTGAACCCCGCGGGGGCGCACATTCAACCTTTGAGCGAACTTTTCCTTTACGCGGCGGACAGGGCACAGCACGTACGGGAGGTGATAAGACCGGCCCTCGACAGGGGAAGGACTGTTCTTTGTGACCGTTTCTCGGATGCTACCGCGGCCTATCAGGGCTACGGCAGGGGAATACCACAGGAGACGATACGTTCCGCGGACGCCCTCGCCCGGGAAGGGCTGGTTCCGGATCTGACCGTCCTTCTTGACCTCCCGCCGGAGGAAGGGCTGGGGCGGGCGAAATCCCGCAACGCACGGGAGGCCGCGGGCGCGGAAACCAGGATGGACGATGAGCAGCCTGAATTTCACGGGAAAATCCGTGAAGGATACCTGGATCTGGCTGGACAGGAGCCGGACAGGTTCCTGGTATTGGACGCATCAAACCGCCCGGAGGACCTGGCATCGCGGGTCCTCGCGGAATTCAGGGAAAGGTTTCCCAATGCTCTTTGACGAAATCCAAGGCCAGGAAAGCGCCGTTCGAATCCTGGTTCGCGCCTTGGAAAGCGGCCGTGTGCCCACAACATTCCTTTTCACGGGCCCATCCGGCTGCGGCCGCATGGGAACTGCCGTGGCATTGGCCGCCTCATTTAACTGTGAAAACGGCGCTCCGGCGTGCGGGTCCTGTTCCTCCTGCCGGCACCACCTGTCCAACTCCTATCCTGACCTCTTAATCGTGCGGCCCCCTGCGGGGAAAAGGATAATTGTTATCGAACAGATCCGCGACCTCATCGAGAGGGCTTACCTCATGCCGTTAATGGGAACAACTTCCACATTCATCATTGACGGCGCCCACCAGATGAACCCCAACGCCGCCAATGCGCTCTTAAAAACCCTCGAGGAGCCGCCGGCCACATCGCGATTTGTCCTTATAGCGCCGGACAAGGACTCGGTGCTGCCGACTGTTTCATCCCGCTGCCGGGTCCTGGCCTTCCGCCCCTTGAGCCGCCCCGTAATGGAGACCCTGTTGGAGGCTGAAGGCATCGATAAAAAACGCGCGGCGCTTCTGGCATCCATGGCCAGGGGGAGCATGGCGAGAGGACTGGAATACCACCGGGAGAAGATACCGGAAAGGATGGCGGAGGAGTTCGAGCCTCTATCCTCTCTGCATGAAGCCGGACCGGCTCAACTTCTTGACCTTGCAAAACGCTGGGGGAAGAACCGAACGGAGGCGTTAAAGGTCATGGAGTTCATGGCCCAGTGGTACAGGGACATGCTCATCCTGTCGGAGGGGGCCCCGAAGAACCAGTTGATCCACAGCTCCCAAATGGCGACCCTGAGTTTCCGCGCCGACGAACTGGGGGGTGGACCGCTTTCCATGGCCCTCGAATCCATTGAGGATGCGAGGGAGGATCTTGAGAACAACACCAACGTAGAACTGACCATGGACAACCTGCTTCTCAGATTAAGAAAGTACGGACAGGCAGGCCGGAATATTACACTGAGCGGAGAGGTTTTTTAGATGGATGAGGACATCAGCAAAAACGGCAATGATATGCCGGACGCCCAGCCGCCCCCCGGGAAGGTGCGGGTATTTATCAGGAGCCAGAACAGGGAGTCCCTCTTCAATACCCGTGATCACACTCTTTGCCCCGGAGACGAGGTCGTGGTCCAGACCAGGCAGGGAAACGCCCTGGGGGTGGTTCGAACCCCACCGGCTGAAATACACTGCGCCGGCTGCGGGAGTTACAACATCCTGAGAAAGGCTGATCCTGAAGAGATACGATGCGACAGGGAAAATCGCGTTCTGGAAAAATCCGCTTACAAGGCATGCCGGGAGATCATTGCCGACTGGGAAATACCGATGCGGCTGGTCAAGACCGAGTACCTCCTGGACCGGTCCAAAGCTGTCTTTTTCTTCACGGCCGAAAAGCGTGTCGACTTTCGCGAACTGGTCCGGGTACTGGCCAAAAGACTGCAGATCCGCATTGAGATGCGGCAGATCGGCATACGTGATGAGGCCAAGGTCCTTGGAGGGATGGGGCCGTGCGGGATGGCATTCTGCTGCAGCACCTTCCTCAGGGAGTTCGCGCCGATTTCCGTAAAAATGGCCAAGGAACAGAACGTTATTCTCAATCCCACCAAGATCTCCGGAGGATGCGGCCGACTCCTGTGCTGTCTTCATTACGAGTACGAGCAATATCAGGAAGCGACAAGCGGTCTCCCGAAGGCGGGAAAAAAGGTAAAACTACCCGAGGGGACGGGCAAAGTGAGAACCTACGATTTTTTTTCCGGAACCGTTACCATTGACATTCCGAACCATGGCCCCTTGACCATGAGCATCGATGATCTGAGAGAACAGCTGAAATGAGCAATGAAACTTTCTACATCACCACTCCCATCTATTATGTCAACGATGTTCCACATCTTGGCCACGTTTACACCACGGTGGCGGCGGACGTGGCTTCCCGTTTCATGCGTTCCACCGGCAAGTCGGTCATGTTCCTGACGGGGATCGACGAGCACGGCCAGAAGGTGGAGCAGGCCGCCCATGATCGTGGGCTCTCTCCCCAGGAACATTGCGACGAAATGGTCGTCCGTTTTCAGAGGCTCTGGCGGCGCTTTAATATCTCCAACGACGATTTCATCAGGACCACCGAAGAGCGTCACAAGGCGATCGTTCAGCATTTTCTTCAGGTGTTGTACGACAGGGGAGACATTTACCGGAGTACCTACAACGGATGGTACTGCGTTCCGGATGAGCGGTTCTGGACGGAAAAGGATCTTACGGACGGAAAATGCCCCGACTGCGGCCGGAAGGTCGTCCAGATAAAGGAGAGCAACTACTTCTTTCGGATGGGTAGATATCAGGACTGGCTTACCGGGCATATCAAGGCCGACCCGGGTTTTATACAGCCTGAGACCAGGCGAAACGAGATGCTCGGATTTCTCAGAAAGCCCCTTGGCGATCTGTGTATCAGCCGTCCGAAGAGCAGGCTCCACTGGGGTGTGGAGGTTCCGTTCGACCACGAATATGTCACCTACGTTTGGTTTGACGCTCTCATCAACTACGTCACGGGCGCGGGATATAATGTCGACGAGGATCGGTTCACCGTGCTCTGGGAGAACTCCACCCATCTGATCGGCAAGGACATATTGACTACCCATACGATTTACTGGCCCACAATGCTTCATGGAATCGGGCTGCCGCCGCCCCACAGGGTGTTCGCCCACGGGTGGTGGACCGTAGAGGGTCAGAAGATGTCCAAATCCATGGGAAACGTGGTTGAGCCGCACCTTCTCCTTGATATGTATGGCGCAGACAGCATACGATATTTCATCCTCAGGGAGGTGCCGTTCGGCCTGGACGGCGATTTCTCTCATTCGGCCCTGGTTGGAAGGATCAATTCCGACCTTGCCAACGACCTGGGCAACCTTCTCCAGCGTTCCCTCGGGATGTTGGAAAAATACAGAAAAGGGATCATCCCCGCGCCGAAAGACGGCAAAAACAGGGGCGATCCTGAAAAAGCCCTGGCCTCCCACGCATCCCGGACACTGAAGGATCTTTCGGCTCATATGGAGAGCCTGACCTTCGATCGGGCTCTGAAATCGATCTGGGATCTGATTGGAGCGGCCAATAAGTACATCAATTCCGCCGCTCCCTGGGCACTGGCAAAGGAGGGAGACGACGGGAAGCTAGATACCGTTCTGTTCACCATCTTCGAGGCCATTCGTCAGGTGGCCGTAATGGTCTCTCCTTTCATGCCGGAAACCGGGGAAAAGATGTTCCGCCAGTTGGGGATCGCCGACAGGCATGAGCTAAAGACCATCGTGTCGCTGAACCGGTGGGGGGGACTCCCCGGAGGAACAAGAACATTCCGGGGGCCGGCGCTGTTCCCCCGCATCGAGGAGACCCCTGATATCCCCGCTGGGACCCCGACGGAGAAAAATGAATCGGTAGAAGCGGAGATATCGAAAGGAGTGAAGCCCACCATGGATGACAACATTATCACCATTGATGATTTCGCAAAGGTCCAACTGGTAACCGGAACGGTCCTCGAGGCTGAAAACGTACCTAAATCCAAGAAACTTATCCGGCTCCAGGTTGATACCGGCGAGAAGAGACAGATCGTCGCGGGCATTGCCGAGCACTACACCCCTGAAGAGCTGGTGGGAAAGAACATCGCCGTCGTGGCCAACCTCAAACCTGTCAGGCTGATGGGTGTCGAGTCGCGCGGCATGCTCCTGGCGGCGTCGGACGAAGACGGAATCCACCTTTTTACCTTCGATGGAGAGGTCAAACCGGGAACACGCATCAAGTGACGAAAGCACACCTCATAGATTCCCACGCACATCTCGAGATGAAACCCTTTCGCGGGGACCTTGAGAGTGTCCTGGAAAGGGCACACGGCGCCGGCGTAGTTCACATCATCATTGTGGGTTCCACCGTCGCCGAAAGCCGAAGGGCCTTCAAACTGGCCGAACACTATTCGGAGATATCCGCAGTCGTCGGCATTCACCCTCACGACGCCCTGGATGCCGACGATGAGGCGATGATGGAACTTTCCAAAATCGCACACAGGGGACAAGTCGTGGGAATTGGGGAAACCGGCCTGGATTTCTTCCGTGACCGGGCCCCCCGCAATCTGCAGGAAGACGCTTTCCGAAAACACCTGGACATGGCAAAAGAGGTGGATCTCCCTGTGGTCATTCACATCCGGGACGCCTACCGGCGATCCAGGGAGATTCTCATGGAGGAGGGCCTGCCGCCGAAAGGCGGGGTCATACACTGTTTTTCGGGAACGGCCGAGGATGCCGCAGCTTACCTGGAACTGGGCCTTCACCTGTCCTTTACGGGAACCATCACCTTCCCCTCCAGGCGCAGCCGGGAATGGGCCGAAGAGATCCTCACCCTGGTCCCCCTGGAGAAAATCTTTGTGGAGACCGATTCGCCCTACCTGCCGCCCCATCCATACCGGGGGAAGAGAAACGAGCCTGCCAATGTCGCCCTTGTTGCCGAAAAGATCGCTGAGGTCAAGGGCCTTACGCTGGACGATGTGGCCCGCATCACCACCCGAAACGCCGTCCGGTTTTTCGACCTGCCGGTTACCCTGCCGGGTTCCCGCTTCGCCTATACCATCCGCGATTCGGTTTATCTGAATATCACCGGAAAATGTACAAGCGCCTGCATCTTTTGCCGTAGAAGCACGGACCCCATCGTGAAAGGCCATGACCTGATGCTTGAGTCCGACCCGTCTGTCGGAGAGATGCTCGCCGCTCTCGAGGACAGGAACTGGGCGGAACGATCGGAGGTGGTTTTCTGCGGTTACGGGGAACCGACCATTCGACTGGATGAAATGCGTGAGGTTGCCCGGCGTATCAGGCAGGAGGGAGCCCGGCACATTCGTCTGAACACAAACGGTCTCGGCAGCCTCTATCATGGCCGCGATATCACCCCGGACATATCGAGGATGGTGGATGAGGTCTCCGTCAGCCTCAACGCCCAGGACGCCGGTACGTTTGAACGTCTGTGCCGGCCGGGCTTCGGCGGGGGGTCCTATGAGGCGGTGAAGGATTTTGCCCGATCATGCCTCGCTGCCGGCATGGATGTTGTCCTAACGGTGGTTGACCATCCCGATGTGGATATCGATGCATGCAGGGCTATCGCCGTGGAGATGGGGGCGAGGTTCCGGGTAAGGTCCCTGAATGAATTAGGGTGATCAGTCCTCAGGCATATTGTGTCCAATCTTGATAGGGCCGTAAAAAGTCCATCAATGGCTTTATGTGAAGTCATCAACCTTTTTCCTGGATCTTTTCAACCGGCTGTTTTTCCGTTTTGCCTCAATTTCCCTGGCCCTGATCCCGGCAGCCTTCCTGGTGGGAACCCGGGGCTTGCGGCGTTTTGCCCTATCCTCCAGCTTGCGGGCAAGACGCTCGAGGGCATCCAGAAGGTTCCGGTGCTGGGAACGATGAGACTGTCCAATAACGATGATCCCCGTGGGGAGATGCTTGAGCCTTACCGCCGACTCGGTGACGTTCCTGTGCTGTCCCCCAGGCCCGCTGGATTTGAACGCCTTGATATCACACTCTTTCTTCAGTTTCTCCAGTTCCATGGGGAAACTATAGCACACCGCCATATTTTGCTCTGACACCAATTTTGC
>JAADHJ010000058.1 GCA_013151915.1 Deltaproteobacteria bacterium | reverse complement strand
GGGGGGCGCCCCTACCTCTCCTTTTCAATCCCGACTCTCGACGGGGGGATGGGGGATTTCTCCATGGAGCTTCTTCCTGAGTTCTTCCAGGCGTTCTGCAATAACGCCGGGGCCAACATGCACATCAAGGTCGATTCGGGACGCAACCGCCACCATATGGCCGAGGCGATATATAAGGCTTTCTCCAAAACCCTGGACCAGGCAGTCGGTGTTGACCCGAGGGTTAAAGGGGTTCCGTCCACCAAGGGGATGTTGATTGAAACGTGAGGGCGGAACCTGGAACCCGGGAAACAATGAGCGATGATCAATATCAATGATAATAAGCCCACCGTAGTGGTGGTGGATTATGGGATGGGAAATCTCCACTCCGCCCAAAAAGGGTTGGAGAAAGCCGGGGTTCATGCTGTAGTTTCCGGCGATCCCGGGGTTGTGGCTGCGGCCGACGGGGTTGTCCTGCCGGGCGTCGGAGCCTTCAGGGACTGCATGGCAAATCTGTCCCAGGCACGGCTTGTAGATTCGATTTACGACACAATCGCCGACGGCAGGCCCTTCCTCGGAATCTGCCTGGGAATGCAGCTTTTAATGACGGTGAGCGAGGAGTTCGGCATCCACGGTGGAATGGATATTATTCGGGGCCGGGTGGTCCGATTTCCCCACGAGCGTGCACTCAAAGTCCCGCACATGGGGTGGAACCGGGTCCAGCTCACCAGGGAGATTCCCCTTTTTGATGGTATACCGGATGGATCCTTCTTCTACTTCGTCCACTCCTATTACGTGGTTCCTGAACAGGGCGAAGTTGTAGCGGGCCTTACGGACTATGGGGTAAAGTTCTGCTCGGTTATCGTTCAGAATAATGTTTTTGCAACCCAGTTTCACCCCGAGAAAAGTCAGCCGTGGGGCCTGAAGATCCTCGAGAACTTCGGGCGCGTAGTTGCCGGCTGGAAGGAGGACTGAATGCTTATCCTGCCGGCAATTGATCTTAAGGGCGGCAAGTGTGTCCGTCTTTACAAAGGTGAGATGGATACGGCCAAGATTTATTCTGAATTGCCTGAGGAGATGGCCTTGAAATGGCAATCCCAGGGAGCCAGGATGATCCACGTTGTGGACCTGGACGGCGCCGTCGCCGGGGAGCCCAGAAATCTGGGAGCCATCGCCCGCATCCTGCAAACCGTTGATGTGCCCATAGAACTTGGTGGTGGAATCCGTTCCCGGGAGGTGGTGGACAACTATCTTCAGTTGGGGGTGGATAGGGTTGTCCTTGGCACGGTGGCCCACAAGAACAGGGATCTCGTGCGCGAACTCTGTCTTTCCTATCCGGGGCGGATCGCAGTGGGAATCGATGCCAGGGGCGGTTACGTGGCGGTGCAGGGTTGGCAGGAGGTCACAGAGAAGAGCGCAATGTCAATGGCCCGTGAGTTGGAGGAATCCGGAGTCAGCCATCTCATCTACACTGATATCGAGAGAGATGGTGCTATGACGGGACCCAACCTGGATGCGACCGAGGCCTTGGCCACGGCCATCGGGATTCCCGTTGTCCTGTCCGGCGGCATGCATACCCCGGAGGATGTCGTTCGAGTAGCGGACCTTGAGGGTAAGGGAGTCAAGGGCGTCATACTTGGCAGGTCCCTTTACGAGGGCACCATTGACCTTGCCGAGGCAATTAAAGAGGTTCAAAGGGAGGGCGACACCCTGTGACGAAAGCAGGAGACGGGCTTGCAAAAAGGATCATACCCTGCCTGGACGTGACGGATGGCCGGGTCGTAAAAGGGGTCCGGTTCGTCAACCTCGTGGATGCAGGCGATCCTGTCGAGATCGCTTCCTTTTACAACGAACAGGGGGCCGATGAGGTCACGTTCCTCGATATCACAGCCTCGTCCGATAGAAGGGAGATCCTTCTGGACATCGTAAAAAGGACGGCCGAATCTGTCTTCATCCCCTTGACGGTGGGAGGCGGGGTCAGAAACCTGGGAAACATCAGGGAGCTGTTAAGGGCGGGCGCGGACAAGGTGAGCATCAACACGGCGGCTGTTTCTACACCTGAATTCGTCAAGGAGGCCAGCCTGAGGTTTGGTTCGCAGTGTATCGTTGTGGCGATTGATGCCAAGCGGGTGGGAGGGACAAGGTGGTCCCCCAAGTGGGAGATCTACACCCACGGAGGAAGGAATCCTACGGGGATAGATGCCCTGGAATGGGCCAGGCGGATGGAAGAATATGGCGCCGGCGAAATCCTGCTGACGAGCATGGACAGGGACGGCACCAAGGACGGTTATGATATCCCCTTGACGAAAACCATCGCCACCTCCGTCTCAATTCCCGTCATCGCTTCCGGCGGCGTCGGAAACCTGGAACACATGTACGAAGGGTTGGCGGATGGGTGCGCCAGTGCCGTGTTGGCGGCATCGATCTTCCATTTCCGGGAGTTCACCGTTCCGGAAGCCAAGGACTACCTGCATTCCCGCGGTATTACTGTGAGGCTTTGAAGGAGGCGGATGTTGAAAGTTGATCTTTCGCAGCTCAAATTCGATTCAAGCGGGCTGATCCCGGCAATCGTCCAGGACCACTCCAACGGTGAGGTTCTCATGGTGGCCTACATGAACCGGGAAGCGCTCGTAAAAACCCTGGAAACCGGGCTTGCCCACTATTTTTCCCGTTCCCGGCAGAAGCTATGGCAGAAGGGGGAGTCCTCGGGTCATGTGCAGAAGGTCCAGGAGATCCTTTACGATTGCGATGGGGACGCCCTGGTCGTCAAGGCCGACCAGAAAGTCGCTGCCTGTCATACGGGCCACCGTTCCTGTTTCTATCGGGCCCTGGGTGGTAACGAAGATATCGCCCATACCATATTCGACGAAAAAGAGATTTATGACGGCAGGGAAGAGCGGGAAATCCTTGATCGTCTTTACGCCGTTATCGTGGACAGGAAAAGAAACCCCAGGGAAGATTCATATACCTCCTCCCTGCTCTCCAAGGATGTGGAGGCAATTGGAAAGAAGGTGCTGGAGGAGAGTCTCGAGCTTATTCTGGCGGCAACGGCCGGCGACCGTGGAAATGTCGTAAGGGAGACGGCGGACCTGATCTACCACACATGGGTCCTCCTTGCGGCGGTCTCGGTGCGGCCGGAAGAGGTACGAAAAGAACTTGCCGGGAGGTTCGGGACGGGGGGGCTTGCGGAAAAAGCCGCCAGGTAACAGGAGGTAATCCATGCTCGACTGTATTTTCTGCAAGATAGCCGGTGGAAAGATACCGGCAAAGGTGGTTCATGAGGACGATGAACTCATTGCCTTTGAGGATATCAGCCCGAAGGCCCCTGTTCACGTTTTGATTGTGCCGAAGAAACACCTGGCGACCCTGAACGACGCCGGAGAGGAACACGGCGTCCTGCTGGGACGGATGACACTTCTCGCAGCCGGAATCGCCCGGGATAGGGGCGTTGCAAAAGGGGGATACCGTGTTCTGATCAACTGCAACCCTGATGGCGGACAGGAGGTGTTTCATCTCCACATGCACATGCTGGGCGGCAAGAGATTGAGCGGCATGGGCTGAAAAAGAGCCGGTATGGTCGATAAAGCTCTTGAAAACTTATTGAAACTTGGTTAAACTGCATGGCTTGATTACAATCCCAATATGGGAAGGAGGGTTGTTTATGCCTGGTGTAAGGGTCAGGGACAATGAAAGCTTCGAGGGTGCCCTTCGCCGTTTTAAGAAACAGTGCGAAAAATCAGGAATCCTTTCTGAGATTCGAAGGCGGGAATACTACGAGAAGCCCAGCGTGCAGAAAAAGCGCAAGATGATCGCCGCGCGAAAAAAGATGGTCAAGACGACAAAAAGGCGATTTCGCTGAGTAATGCTTCAGGAAACAATTAGACAGTACCTTACAGTACCTTAAAAATTCTATGAAGGCGAAGGACGGGGCGAAAGTTTCCGTCCTTCGCTTTCCGTTTACGACCCTATCAACGAAGAACAGAGACATTCTTGCCGGATAAGGGATGGTTTCAGGCGTCCCGTCCAATTCCCAAAAAGGCTGCATCAACTTTGTCGCCGGTAGGTTCCATGGACGATCATGCCCTGAAAGTACTTGAGTATAAAGATCTCCTGTCCTACCTCGCCGGGTGTGCGCATTCCGAACCCGGTTCCCATCTGGCCCTGCGTCTTTTACCCCACCTTGACAAACAGAGCGCCGCCGCCGATCTGTCGCTTACCCGGGAGATCCTCCATCTTCTCGATATCGGCGACATAAATCTTTCGGGGGTTCGAAACACGGCCCCGATTCTGGATCGCCTCCGGGCCGAAGGATCCGTGCTCGGCCCGGATGACCTCATGATCCTTCTGAACAACCAGAAGGCGGTTGGTTCAGCCAGCCAAACCGTACGCGAGTTTGCGGGCGATCTCCCAGGGCTGTCTTCCCTGGTTCAGGGTATGGTTTCCTTTTCGGAGTGGGAACGGTGGGTGGACCGATCCTTCACTCAAAGCGGGGAGATGCTGGATAATGCCGGTTCGGAACTTGCCCGGGCCAGGCGTGAGTTGCGATCTGCCAGGGATACCATTATCGGGAAACTCGAGACGTTCAAGACCGAAGACCGTATGGCGAAGGTCATCCGTGATGATTATATGACCATCAGGAACGGCCGCTACGTTCTACCTGTAAAACCTGAATACCACCGCGCATTCCAGGGTGTAATTCAGAGCAGGTCCCAGAGCGGCCAGACCCTTTTTGTCGAACCCCTTTTCGCCGTGGATCTGAACAACCGGCTGGCCGGCGCCAAGATGAGAGAGGATGAGGAAATACACAGGGTCCTTGCACGGATGAGTGCGGACGCCAGAGGGTTTAGAGAATCCATGGTCTCCAACCTCGAACTTCTCGCCCGGTTGGATCTTGCCCTTGCAAAAGGGCGCCTGGGACGCAAGCTGGACGGGACCATCCCTCAGTTGGATGATGAGACGGACCTTGTAGAGGCCAGGCACCCCCTCCTGGTATTGAATCCCGACACAGAATGCGTTCCGATAAGCCTGGGGATCGGCGGCGCGTCAACAGCCCTGGTGATAACCGGTCCTAACACCGGAGGAAAAACAATAACCCTCAAGACCATCGGGCTGCTGACCCTTATGGCTCAATCTGGAATCCCGGTCCCTGTCGCAGAAGGAACCCGGATGAGGGTTTTCTCCCGGGTGTTTGCCGATATAGGTGATGAGCAGAGCCTGTCACAGAACCTGAGCACGTTTTCGGCCCATATAAAAGTGGTATCGCAGATTCTTTCCCATGCCGATCACGACACCCTTGTCCTTCTCGATGAACTTGGCGCCGGAACCGATCCCCAGGAGGGGTCCGCTCTCGGCATGGCGCTTTTAGAGGCGCTCGGTAAGAAAAGGACGTGTGTCGTGGTAACCACCCACCACAATCTCCTGAAGGAGTTTGCCTACAGGGCTTCCTATGCGAAAAACGCGTCGACGGTATTTGATGCCGAGAGCCTCCAACCGACATTTCAGATAAAGATTGGGCTTCCCGGCAGAAGCCATGCGCTGAAGATAGCCGGACGGCTTGGAGTGGATCAGAAGATCATAACCAGGGCTCAGGAGATCATGGGCACAGGCGCCGTGAGGGCCGATGAACTGCTGGGGCGGTTGAGCGAGGAGGTGGACAGGGAAGCGAAGGCCAGGGCATCGGCCGAGCGGATCATGGCACGGCTCGAGGCTGAAAAAGACAGGTTCCGGATTCGCCGGGAAGGGGCGAAGGAGAACATAAAAAAGATCCAGGAGGAAGCGCGAAAAGATGCGTCGGCTTTCATACGGGATCTGGCAAGGCAGGGCAAGGAGCTTTTAAAGGGGTTAAAAGATGATCCGGGTACGGGCGGAAGAGAGTTTCCAGAGAGGATACGTGAGATGAAATCGGAAGTAATGAACCGGCTGCCGCCCCCGGCAATAAGGATGTCATCCGGAAAGCCCGTGTCCGTTGGCGGCAGGATAGAGGTAATACCACTGGGTATTCAGGCGCAGGTGACGGCCCTTCTCCCCGGGGGGAAAGAGGCCGAGGTCCTGTCAGGCGGAATACGGATGAGGGTTCCCCTCCAACGGCTTTCCACGCTGGAGGACGGAGGGGACGAACCATCATCCGGGACGGACCGGCCTGCCATTATCGGCTACGAGGGTGAAGGGAGCCTGCCGGTGGAACTGAATCTTCTCGGATTTACCGTTGAAGAGGCTTTAGAATCGGTGGACAGGGTGCTGGACCGTTCACTGATGGAGCCTGGATACCAGCTGAGGATAATCCACGGCAAGGGATCGGGAGCACTTCGTAAGGCCATCACGGAGAGCCTGCGGGATGATCCGAGGGTCCTGAAGTTCGAATCCGCGCCACAAGAGGCGGGTGGCGCAGGTGTCACGGTAGTGGAACTGAAACAATGATGACTTTGCAAAAAGTCATCATTTGGACTTTTTACGATCCTATCAATAAACATAGAACCGGGCTGGAATGATGAGGTGGGATGAGGATACAATTGCCAGGGTCAAGGAGGCCAACGAGATCACCGATGTTGTTTCGGCCTACATTCCCCTTTCGAAATCGGGTTCCAACCTCAAGGCGCTATGTCCTTTTCATCAGGAGAAGACCCCCTCGTTCATGGTGAACCCCGGGCGTCAGATATTTCACTGCTTCGGATGCCACGTAGGCGGTGACGTCATCCGATTCGTCATGCTCCAGGATGGACTCCCTTTCACGGATGCCGTTAGAAAGCTGGCGGAACGAGGCGGAGTCGATCTGCCCAAAACCGGTGGGGAGCCGGGGATAAAACGCGACCGGAAGGACCTCATGTTTGGGGCCAACAAGGTCGCAGCCCAGGTCTACAGTACCCTCCTGCTGAAGGGCGGCGAAGGCGGCAATGCGAGGGAATACCTGAAAACACGCGGCATCCACGCGGACGTAAGCCGTAATTTCGGGATAGGATACGCACCGGCCGGTTGGCGTTCCCTTATGGATGTGCTCAGTAAAGAGGGTTTCGACCCCGGCCTTCTGGTGGAATGCGGCCTGGCCGTAAAAGGGGAAAGGGGCAAGGATCCCTACGACCGGTTTCGAAACAGGGTGGTGTTTCCCATTCGTGATCTTCATGGCAGGGTCCTGGGGTTCGGGGGCCGGGTCATGGGCGATGAGCTGCCAAAGTACATTAATACCCCCGAAACACCCATCTACCGAAAAGGAGACTCCCTTTTCGGAATGGATCTGGCAGCGCCCTCCATCAGGGAGGAAGGACAGGTTATACTGGTGGAAGGGTATCTGGATGTCATCTCCCTCCATCAGGGAGGCATAAAAAATGTTGTCGGTGTTCTGGGTACTGCCCTGACCACGGAACAGGCAAAGCGAATTAAACGGTTGACGAAAGATTGTGTGTTGATCTTCGATTCCGATGATGCCGGCAGAAAGGCTGCTTTACGCGGCGGTATGATCTTTCTTGAGGAAGGATTCAGATGCAGGGTCGTTCCGTTGGAATCCGGTGAGGATCCGGACACATATCTTAGAAAAAGAGGGGAAGCGGCGCTGCAGGACGAAATCTCCAACGCCATTCCGGTAATAACCTTCGCTAAAGAGGAAGCGTTAAAACGGCATCCGGGCAACGATGTAGACAGCCGGGTGCAAGTTCTTGATGCAATTATCCCATTTTTGGCTAAAATAAAAGACAGGGTCAGGCTCGGCGTTTATCTGAAGGAAATAGCTGATGATCTGAAGATCGAACAACAGGATTTGAGGGCAAAGCTTGGATCCCTTAAGGAGAAAAAACAGATCCCACTGTCCGGGGGGAATTCGCAAACGTCTCTCCAGAGGTGGGAAGGGTTGCTCATCCATATAATGATAAGAGATCCCTCCACCATCTCCAGGATCAAAGATGCAGTAGATCCCGAGGATTTTACCAGCCCGGGTATTTCCGAACTGGTCAGGAAAATATTTTCGGGAGCTGCGTTAGATGAGATCATTCAAGCTACCGACGATAATATGAAGAACCTGCTGACCGGATGGGCGCTGGAAGACCCTGTGGAGGGCAAGGATAAAGCCCTTGACGATTGCCTCAGGCGTGTTACTGAAAAAAGGCTGGACCAAAAGATCCAGGAAACCGTTAATCGTCTTGCCGTGGCAGAGGAAAGAGGGAACGATACTGAATACCGGAAACTTACAGAGGAGTGGAAGCGTCTTCAGGTACAACGCCACGGCCGGCAAAAATCAGATGAGAAATCATCCGGAGGAGAAAACCGGGAATGAAGGACCACGGAGAGCCGAAACAGATGAAAGAGCTTATCACCAAGGGCAAAAAGCAGGGTTATCTAACCTATGACGACGTAAACGAAGCCCTTCCCGACGATGTGATATCCCCTGATCACCTCGATGAGGTAATGGGGATGTTTGGAGAGATGGAGATCGAGATAGTCGATGCTGACAGAGGTATTCATATCGTGGATAAGATCCCCGAATCCGGTGTCGGTGCCGAGGATAACAACAGCGGGGAAACAACCGCCGGGGATGCGAAGAAACCGGTGGCTGTTGCCGCCGCCTCGGCAGGCCGGACCGACGATCCTGTGAGGCTGTACTTAAAAGAGATGGGACAGATCAACCTTCTGACCCGTGAGGGGGAGGTTGAGATAGCCAAGAGGATCGAGAAGGGGGAACAGGAAATTCTGGAAACCGTAGCGCGCAACCACATCTGTATCCGTGAGGTGGTATTGCTTGGGGAGAGGCTGGAAAAAAGAGAGATAAAACTAAAAAAGGTCCTTTTTAACCATGACGCTGACCTTGATGACGACGGAAATGACGATGATAAGCCGGAGGTTGAGAATGAAAGCCATGGGGATACCGACGAAGAGGAATCCGGCGAGGTAGAAAACGTACCTGGGGAGTCCCCGGAGGAAATCGCCATCAGAGAGGAAGTGTATTTCCAGGATACACTGAAGGTCTTTAGAAGAATCAGGAAGAGGATGGCGCGTCTCGAAGAAATGGAGGTCCGGATCGCGGGCGCTTCCAAGGAAGACCTTCCCGCCCTGTCCAGGAAGGTCCGAAGAATCTCCCGGGAGATCGCAAGGGACATAGAGAACCTTCATTTAAACCCCTCCCAGGTGATCCGGCTGGCTTCCAAGGTGACCTCTGTCCGGGAAAAGATCCTGCACTATCAGGGCAGGATCAGGAATGTTGAAAAGCACACCGGGCTGTCCGGATGGAAGATGACGATGCTGTTGAGGAGGGCTAAAAAGGGCGAAGCCCGATCCGTTGCCCGTGGAGCGGGGATGCCTATCGCCCAACTGGAAAGCCACCAGCGCCATGTCGCGGAGTGCAAGAAACGCCTCAAAGAGATTGAAAAGGAAACGGCGATGTCAACCGCCCTGCTCCTGGAAGACGGGGAAAAGATCCGGTTGGCGGGGATAAGGGCACGGGATGCCAAGCAGGAGCTGGTGGAGGCCAATCTCAGGCTGGTGGTGAGCATTGCCAAGAAATACACCAACCGCGGACTTCAGTTTCTGGACCTGATTCAGGAAGGAAATATCGGTCTGATGAAGGCGGTGGACAAGTTCGAATATAGAAGAGGGTATAAATTTTCCACCTATGCCACATGGTGGATCCGGCAGGCCATTACGCGGGCCATTGCGGACCAGGCTCGGACCATTCGCATTCCGGTCCACATGATCGAGACTATCAACAAACTTATCAGGACTTCAAGGCACCTGGTCCAGGAGTTGGGACGAGAACCCATGCCGGAGGAGATCGCTGCTAACATGGACCTGCCCTTGGAGAAGGTTCGAAAGGTTCTGAAAATCGCTAAAGAGCCCATCTCGCTCGAGACCCCGATAGGGGATGAGGAGGACAGCCATCTTGGTGATTTTATCGAAGATAAGAAGGTCATCTCTCCCGGGGAGGCGGTGGTTCACGCTAACCTCAAGGAGCAGGTCCGAGGCATTCTCAAGACATTGACGCCGCGGGAGGAAAAGGTTCTCAGGATGCGGTTCGGAATTGATGAAAGGACAGATCACACCCTGGAGGAGGTCGGCCAGAATTTCTCGGTAACAAGGGAGAGGATCAGGCAGATAGAGGCCAAGGCTCTGCGAAAGCTGCGGCATCCGAGCCGATGCAAACGTCTGAAGCCGTTTCATGAGGATTAAACGGATGTCCCTTCGACGCACTCGTTTGCTCAGGGCCATGAGCCTGTCGAATGGTCGAACCACTGCCGAGGAAAAAGGACCAAAGAAACTTTTTACGAGGTTGTCAAAAGCTGATTGACAAATATAGCCAAAAGGGTTAGTCATTTCCGTTCGGGCCCATAGCTCAGTTGGTTAGAGCCACCGGCTCATAACCGGTAGGTCCTCCGTTCGAGTCGGAGTGGGCCCACCACAAAGCAGGTTCCGGGAGGCTGGTAAGTTGGAGGATGTCTCATATTATCTCATGGTTGGGAGGTGGAGTGAGGAAGCCGCCCTGCGACGGGAGACGCCATGAGGGGACTCGGAAAAACACCATTAACGGGTCCATTTCCTCAGTAAAAACGGTACAGGTGCACTCAACCAGGTGCACCTTTTTTATTGTCCTGAAAACAAGGATAATCAATTGGAAAAGTGCTCACTGTAAGAAAGATCGTAGAACAGACCGAGAAGATAGCCCCGCCGTCGCTGGCTCTTCCGGATGATCCCATCGGATTACAGGTGGGGAGCATGGAATGGCAGGTCCGAAGGCTTATGCTGGCCCTTGATGCGGGCCCGGATACCATAGGCCAGGCCGTCAACTCCGGGGCCGACATGCTTTTGACCCATCACCCTCTTTTCTACAAATCCATAAGAAATCTTAATCTGGATACCATGGCCGGGCGGGCGGTGGCCCTTGCCATTGAAAAGAGGGTTGCGATTTACAGCGCCCATACCAATCTCGATGCAGCGCCCCGGGGAATCAACAGGGCTTTAGCGGAGCTGCTGACTCTCCAGAATGTCCAGGCCTTCGGGAGCACGGATCCGGCCAGGCTCAAACTGGTCACTTTCGTACCTGATGAAGCGCTGGAACGGGTCCGACAGGCCATATTCAATCTTGGACATGGAACCATAGGAGAGTATTCAAAGTGTTCTTTCACCACCCCCGGAGAGGGTACATTTCTGGGTTCTGAAGGAACGGATCCGGCCGTGGGGAGGACCGGCCGGTTTGAAAAAGTCCGGGAGGTCCGACTGGAAATCATCATCGAGGAGAGGAACCTGAGATCTACAATAGAGGTTTTAAAGGGGGCCCACCCCTACGAAGAACCGACAGTGGATCTTTATCCGCTTTTCCCGCTGGACAGGGGAAACGGCCTGGGACTGGTTGGGGACCTGGATCCGGGAGCTGCTCTTGAGGATCTGGCTCAGACCCTCCTGAAAGATCTGGGCGCAAGCGCTGTCCGGTGGGTGGGGAGAAAGGGGACTGTTATCAGGAGGGTTGCCCTGTGCGCCGGGAGCGGAGCATCCCTGCTGGAGGATAATCTGGTCAAAGGAAGTGATCTGTTTATCACCGGCGACATCAGGTATCATGACGCTCGCAGGGCGCAGGAAGCCGGTTTGGCCCTATTGGACATCGGGCACTTTGCACCGGAACGTTTCGGCATGGAGTTTTTTGGCAGGCTGCTCGATGTGGCATTGAAAGGTCTCGATGAAACGGTGGAAATCGTTTACGCGGTCGAGGAGAATCCATTTATTACGTTAACCGCGCAGCCCTGTGAAGCAGAGGGTAAATGGCATGATTGAGGCAGGAGGAGAAAAAAAGTGAGAGAAATGTTGGACAGGTTGGTGGATCTGCAGAGGACGGATGAAAAACTTGTAGCATTTCAGGGCGAAGAGATGAAGATTCCTCAGGAGATCGAGACTGCGGAAAAGAAGATATACCAGATCGAGGGGCAGATGGAGGAGATCGACCTTGAGCTTTCACGCCTGTCGGATCAGATATCGGAGCTCGACAGGCAACTCGAAGAGGTCAAGGAGAGTATGAGGCGGTTTCAGTCCAGGCTTCTGATTGTAAAAACACAGCGGGAGTACCAGGCTGTCCAGCGAGAAGGTGAGTCCGCAAGAAAAAAAAGGGGCGATCTGGAGGCTGAAGTCAAGGAACTGCGCTCGGACAGGTCATCCGTCGAAGAAAGCAGGAAGGATATCGAGAAGGTCCTGGAGGAGGAAAAGGCCAACCTTGATCGGGTGAAGAAAAATGGAAAAAAACGGCTCAACACCATAAAGAAGCAGCGTGAAGAGCTTGAAAAAACCAGGATGGTTGAGTCCGGCCTCATCGACCCGGACCTTCTCACCCGCTACCAGAAAGTTTTCAACAGATATCATGGGCAGGGGGTTGTAAAGCTTGTAAAGGGGGTGTGTTATGGCTGCTTCATGATGGTGCCCCCCCAGCTTTTCAATCAGGTGTTGGCCCAAAGCAGTATTCATCAGTGTCCGAATTGCGGAAGAATAATATATGCCGACGAATCCTGATCCCAAGTATGTTCTCGAGGAACTTGCGGCAACCCTGAGCATCGAGGAGACGCTGAAGAAATTTCCTGAGATCGGGAAGAATGAATTGGCCGATCTTCTGGAAATGGCTGCCGCGGCCGTGGGAAACAGACCCCCCGTTGCTGTGCTGATGATCGATGGAGCCGCCAGGGGAAACCCGGGTCCTGCCGGGGCCGGGGTGGTCCTGAAGGGGGCGGGAGACAGGGACATACAGGAGGGTGTCTTCATTGGCGAGGCAACCAATAACGTGGCCGAATACAGTGCACTTGTTCACGGTCTGGAACTTGCGAGGAAAATCGGACTGCGGGACCTTCTGGTTCAGTCGGATAGTCAGCTTCTTGTCCGCCAGATGAAGGGCGAGTATAGAGTAAAAAATGAAAAACTGAAAAAGCTGTTCGCCAGGGCACAGGAAACCGCTTCCCACTTTGACAATGTGTCCTACCTTCACGTTCCAAGGGAAAAAAACCGTCAGGCCGACAGCCTTGCCAATATGGCCGTTGACGCTAAAGGAAAAGTGTTTTTGTAAGGTTGGGATCTTTACGTCCCCATCGGATTTAAGTTACAATATCCATGCGGAGTGGTCCGGGTGACCGCCTGTTGTTGCAATCGCGATGGCGGGAGGAAAGTCCGAGCACCGCAGGGTTGGATGGTTCGTAACACGGACCGGGGGCGACCCCAGGGCGAGTGCCACAGAGAGAAGACCGCCCACCCTCGCTTCGGCGATGGTGGGTAAGGGTGAAAGGGTGAGGTAAGAGCTCACCAGTGTCGTCGGCGACGGCGGCAGCTTGGTAAACCCCATCCGGTGCAAGGCCAAATAGGGGAACGTTTGAGGGCGACCCGTCCGAAGTTCCCGGGTAGGCCGCTTGAGGCCGTCGGCAACGGCGGTCCTAGATGAATGGTCACCTTTCTCCGACGCTCCGGCGGAGGGGAAAACAGAACTCGGCTTACAGGGCCACTCCGCAATCATGACTACCCTGTCTTTTCCGGTGCCACAGTTGATGGAATCACGGAAAGTCCATCAACCAGGATATACGCGAAGCCATTCCCCGCCTTGTAAAATTGATGACTTCGCAAAAAGCCATAAATGGACTTTTTGCGACCCTATCAAAGTTGCTCGAAGAGACTTTTAATGTGAAACCCGGTCCAACCTACATTCCGACCCGGCTCAACGACTGGTTTGGTACGCCCGATCCACCCCCAAAAAGATCTCCTCTGGATGAGTTGATCCTGACAATCCTCTCCCAGAATACCAACGATCGGAATCGGGACCGGGCCTTCAGCGCGCTCGTTGAACGATTTCCCCACTGGAAGGATGTCCTGTCTTCATCCCGGGAAGAACTGGAGAAGGTTATTTCGCCCGCTGGTCTCGGCCCCACGAAGAGCAGGAGGATATGGCGTATACTGCTGGATATTCCGGGTCCGGATGGAGAAAATGATGGAGAAAGCCTTGGGGATATATGTCATCTTTCCCGGGAAGAGGCCCGTGAACGGTTAACCTCCTTAAAGGGGGTCGGGCCAAAGACTGCCGCATGTGTCCTCCTTTTTTCATGCGGGATCCCGGCCTTTCCCGTGGACACCCATATCTTTCGTGTGTGTCGCCGTCTTGGTATACTTAAGCCGGGTGTCGACCGTGTGAAGGCCCATTGGATTTTGGAGCAGTTTTTTTACGAGAAGGATTATCTGGATGTTCACCTCAACATGATCCGTCTGGGCCGGGAAATCTGCAGGTCGCGCAACCCGCTGTGTCCGGGATGTCCCCTGGGGGAGGTTTGTCCCTCGTTTGTCGATTTGATGGAGAAACAAGGTGATCGCTGAGCGCCGAGAAAAGACCATCCTGGTTGTGGATGACTCCAGCCTGGTCAGAAATCAGGTGACCGGTCTTCTGGAGGGGTTTGGATACCGGACCGTTTCCGCCCCCAATGGAGCGGAAGGAATGGAGATCCTGCTGGAGAACAGGGACGTGGACCTGGTTGTGCTGGACGTGGTAATGCCTGTGATGGATGGTCGGGCCATGCTCCTGGAGATCCGTTCACGGGAAGAGTTTGGGGACCTGCCTGTCCTGGTTCTCACCGCCGCGGAGCACATTAATTTTATCTCCGACTGCACCATGGCCGGATACAACGACTATCTCATAAAGCCTGTTGATCCCAGGCTCCTTTACCAGAGGGTACAGGCACTTATCGAGACCTACCCACGGGCATACAGGAGGGTCGCCTGTAATTTATTGGTGGACGTGGATATCGGGACGGAACAATTTGTGGGCGAAATAGGCGAGATCAGTGAAGGTGGTGTCAACCTTTTTCTGGAATCGTCAATCGAGGAAAATAATATCGTCAAGCTGACTTTCAATCTGCCCGGGGAGCCTGATCCGCTGACCATCGGGGCCAATGTAATCTATTGTCATCGGACTGAGGCCGGCTACAAGGCCGGTCTGAGCTTTGTCATTATCCATTCGGAAACCATGGACCGGGTAGCTGATTTCTTCGGCCTGCGATTCCCTTGATTATTCCCCGCGTCTCCCTGTCTGCTTTCTGGACTCTGGACCCTGGACTCTGGACTCTGGACTGTTTTATCCTGTGGATCGGGGACCTTCCAGCATCTTTCTGACAACCCTGTCAGCCACGCCTTTCGATTCGCGCACGCAGTCGTTGATTCCAACTCCCCTGTAGGCGTTCCCGGCAAGAAAAATTCCTTCGGGAAGAGATGATTCAACGAGGTTGAGCCTTTCCAGGTGACCGACGGTGTACATTGGGATGGCCTTTTTCCAGCGGTGGATGGCCACAAATTCCGGTTCCGCGGTCAAGCCCATCGTCTCCGCTATCTCGGAGCGGACAATTTTCAGGAGGGCGCTTTCATCCAGGAAAGGAGTTGAATGGTCCCTGGCCCCTCCTGCCATGGCCCGGATGAGGACCTTTCCCTCCGGGGCCCTGTAACCCGGGAAAATGCTGGAGGTCCAGAGTGCTCCGAGGATCCGTCGGTTTTCCACAGATGGGATGAGGTAGCCAAACCCATGCGGGGGTCTGGCGAGGTCTTTAACATCATAGCCCAACCCAACGATCGTCATGGGAGAATAGGGGATCCGGCCGAGAATGTCCGAGCTCCTGGATGATAACTCCGAAAGTATCCCGGCCGCAGCGTACGCCGGTGTCGCAAGGACAACGGTGTCGGCCTCGAAATCACGGCGTTTCGTCCTGATCTTCCATCCACCGTTGGATCCGTTCACCGTGATGACCTCATCTCCCGTGTGCAGGCAGTCGCCAAGAGCAGAGGCCAGTTTGTCCGAAAGGACACAAACGCCCCCTTTAAAGGATGTTAATACCCCGCCTGGCCCGGAAGGGCCGGAGGATATGACATCCTCTCCCCGTTTCTTGGCCCTTTTCTTCTCGGCGGCTATCTTGAACAGAGCTTTGATCAGGCCCCCGTAGGTTTCCTCCAGTTCAGCTATGCGGGGAAAACAGGCCCTCAAGCTCATCCTCTCAGGATCACCGGCAAAGATGCCCGATACCATGGGATCGAGCATGCGCTCCAGTACCTCGCGTCCCAGGCGCCTGACGGCGAATTCTGAAAGGCTGGTATCCCGGCCCTTTTGGGTGACCGGGGCGAAAAGCTCCCCGATAATCCGGATCCTGCCCGGCACTGACAGGAGATTGGAGGCGAAAAAACCCATGGGTGAGGCCTTCAGTTCGTGAAGTCTGCCCCTGGAATAGATAAAACGCCTGGCAGCGGCCTCATCGCCGGGAAGAAGGGATTCATCCAGCCCCAATTCATGTGCAAGATCCAGGGTCCACGGTTTGCTGTCAAGAAAACCGTTCGGTCCGCCCTCGACCAGGAAACCGTTTTTCTCCCTGGCGAAAAATTTCCCACCTACCCTGTCTTCCTTCTCGATAAGCGTCAACTCAAAGGGCACGCCGGTCTCCCGCAGCCCGTTCCGGATGAAATAGGCGGCGGCAAGTCCGGAGATCCCACCCCCGATTACAATTACCCTATGTGGTTTTTCCGACGGCCTGATCATTCGTTCCCCTCTTCGGTCCGTTCAAGAATGTGTACGAGCGTGTGAATTGCCCCTGCCGGGTCGGTCTGTTCGGAAGGGTCCAGGCGGCGGAAGGGCCGAAGCCACCAGGTCGGCTAACGCTTCTATAAAATCGGTGCGGGTATTTAGAGCCGGCGCCCGGATGTAGGTCGAAATCCCCAGATTCCCGGCGATCTCCCGGTGCTGGATGTCGAGTTCATACAGGGTTTCAATGTGGTCCGACACGAAGGACACCGGAACGACCACAAGCGGGGGAGCTCCTTTTCGAGCGAGGTCTTTCAGGGCCTCCCGCAGATTGGGGGCCAACCACCTGACCGGTCCCAGCCTGCTCTGGAATGCCAGAACGTGAACACGGTTTCCCAACCTCTCCACGACTCCCTGAACAGTCCTGGCTATTTCGTGGGGATACGGGTCGCCCTTGTCAACCAGGGATGTGGGTATACCGTGTGCCGAAAAGAGGATCACGGCATCGTCCCTTTCCTCCGGTCTGATCTGAGCCAGGGCCTCTCTGACGGTGGACACGAGTGCGTCCAGATAGCCGGGATGGTCGGGCCACCTGTCGATTGTTCGGACCCTGCCTTCAAACGGCGATCCCGGTATTGCGGCCTCAAGGTCCCTCAGGCATGTGCCGGTAGTGGCGCCGCAATATTGCGGGTAGAGGGAAAGAACAAGAAGCTCTTCGCAGCCGCTCCCGGAGGCGTCTTCAATAGAATCCCGTATGAAGGGATGCCAGTAGGAAAAGGCCGGCAGGACGGGCCCCACTTCAGGACGATCTCTGGAAGACAGCGTTCCGGCCAGGGCTTCGGCCTGGCCGGAAGTGATCTCGCCAATGGGGCTTTTGCCGCCGATAAGCCGGTATCGTGGAATTACCTTCTTCGCTCTGACGGAGGAGAGAACTGCGGCCAGAGGAAGTCGGGCGAAACCGGGAAGACCAATGATTGCGGGGTCTGAAAAGAGGTTCTTCAGGAACGGGCGTACAGCCTGAATTGAGTCAGGTCCCCCCATATTAAGCAGAAGGACTGCGGTACCTCCGGGTCTGGATATCATCGCATGTCAGCGTCTGAATTCGTGAACCGCCTCCACCAGGGCAATGGCGTTTTTCACGGGAGTCTGGGGCATTATGCCGTGTCCGAGGTTAAAGATGTGGCCGGGTTCGGGACCCGCCTCTTCCAGGACGTGATGGGCGCGCCTGCGGATCTCATTCGGTGATGCGAAAAGGACCGTCGGATCCAGGTTCCCCTGAACGGCTTTCCTCTTTCCAAAGGTTTTTCTAGCCTGAGCTATGTCCTGGCGCCAGTCTATCCCCACAACGTCGACGTCCAGGCCGGCCATGTGACGGGCCAGATATGAGCCGTTGTTAATGTAGTAGATAACAGGCACATCCTTACGGTTCAGGCGGGAGATGATCCTTTTTACGGGGTTGAGCGCGAACCTGACGTACTCCGGGTCGGCAAGAATACCGCCCCATGTGTCGAAGATCTGAACGGCCTGCGCCCCTGACGCTATCTGGGCGTTAAGGTAGGCGGTAACCGCGTCAGCGAGTTTTCCCATAAGCTCATCGGCCAGCTCGGGACGGGAATAAATGAGACCCTTGATATTGTGGAAAGACCTGGTTGTTCCACCCTCCACGGCATAAGTGGCCAGGGTGAAGGGAGCTCCCGAGAAGCCGATTAACGGTACCTTTCCGTCGACCTCTCTCCTGATCATCCTGACCGCTTCGAGAACGAACGGAACATCCTCCTCCGGGTCAATGGCCCGCAGGGCCCGTATCTGTTTTTCGTCCCTTACGGCTCCCAGGACAGGCCCTACCCTTTCCTCGAATGCCACCGGTATCCCCATGGGCTCCAAGGGGATGAGGATGTCGGAAAAAAGGATCGCCGCATCGACGCCGATGATATCGATGGGCAGAAGGGTAACTTTCGTGGCGAGTTCCGGGGTCTTGCACAGGGTCAGGAAATCCACCGTGTCGCGGACCTCCTGGTACTCGGGGAGGAATCGTCCTGCCTGTCTCATGATCCAGATGGGGGGTCTGGAAACCGGCCTGCGAAAGCAGGCGTCAATAAACGGATATTCAGCCATGGAATCAGACCTCGCTGGTTTCCGGGTTATCGGCGCGGGCAATCTTTTTGGGGATGTGGCCGCAGAAAGGCTCCTCGTCCATGTAGTCACCGGAGATGGCGAAGGCCCGGGCCCGGCAGCCACCGCAGACTCCCAGGTATTCGCATGACCCGCAACGGCCCTTGTAATCCTTAAAGCTCCTGATGTCGTTAAAGAGGGCGGAGTTTTCCCAGATCTTCCGGAAACTTTTGTCACGTACGTTGCCGGCTGCCCTGGGAAAGTAACTGCAGGGCTGTACGTCGCCCCTGCTGCCGATAAAGGCGATAGACTGGGCGGCGATGCAGCCTTTGGCGCCGCCGGTCCCGAACTTGAGGTTGCGGCGTTTAAAATCGATCCCTTTCGCCTTGGCCTCCTGCTGGATTACGCGGTAGTAATGGGGGGCACAGGTCGGGCGCACCAGCATCTCGGTTTCCTGCAGTTCCATGTCAAAGTGCCATCTGAGGATTTCATCGTAATCCTCCTTGGAGATAAGCTCGGCCATGAGTTCCTCGCCTCTGCCCATGGGTACTACCATGAACATATACCATGCCACGGCCCCGATCTCCCCGGCCAGCCGGTAGACGTTGGGGATGTCGTCCTGATTCCGTCTGGTGAAGGATGAATTGATGAGAAACTCGATATCGTTTTTCTTCAGGTATTCAGCCGCACGCAGGGTCGCCTCAAAGGCGCCGGTCTGGTGACGGAAGTCGTCATGTATCTCGGCCCTTGAACCGTCAAGGCTAAGGGAAACGATGCGAATCCCGGACTGTTTGATCTTTTCACATACCTCATCGTCCACGAGGGTCCCGTTGGTAGCAAGCGCCATACGCAGCCCCTTGGCGGTACCATAAGAGGCGATTTCGAACACGTCTTTGCGCAGCAACGGCTCACCGCCGGAAAGGACAACGACCGGCTTGGCAAAAGAGGTGATTTCGTCAATAAGGGATCTGGCCTCGTCCAGGGTAAAATCTCCCTGGTCCGAACCCATGGTAGACGAGGACCGGCAGTGGATACAGTTCAGGTTGCATCTGCCGGTAATCTCCCAGGCGATCCATTTGGGTTCGAAGATCCTGCCTGGTTTCGTTCGCTGTTTAATCCCGGTCAAGATACTTTCCTCCATCCGGTCCCTCCATTAACTTTTGCGACTCCATCAAAGCCAAGCAAGCTATCATATACGGTAAAAAAGTAAAAGTCAGCGCTGATTACCCGGCCTGTCGGCGTTGACCACGGATGAAGAAGTCTGATATGGATGGCAAATAAAGTGGGCATGTACATTTAAAGCATTCAGCTGAATATGTTCGTGTGCATGGGATAAGGAAACTGGAAAGGAGTCTGTGTGAACAACAACGAGACAAGAGATCTCATATTCTCGCTTATGGGCGATCTTCTGAGCCATGAGGTCTATCCGGCCATCGAGAGGCTGCGCAAGGCGGAGATGGACAACCGTCGTTTGTTCAGAATCATGGCCGAGATGGTTACGGGACTGGAAATCATGGAAAAGCTTCCCGATTCGGTGACCATCTTCGGCTCGGCACGAAGCCGTCCGCGGGATGAGCTTTACAAAAAGGTCCGGAAAATCGGCCGCAGATTCGCGCAGGAAGGCTATGCCGTAGTCACCGGCGGAGGGCCGGGCCTCATGGAGGCAGCCAATCGCGGCGCCATGGAGGGCGGAGGTGAATCGGTTGGGCTGAACATCCTTCTCCCCAGGGAGCAGAAGGCCAACAGGTATGTTACGACCAGTTTGAATTTCCGATATTTTTTCATCAGGAAGGTCATGTTCGTCAAGTACGCCAAGGCCCTTGTTATTATGCCGGGAGGTTTCGGGACCATGGATGAGCTGTTCGAGTCCCTCACCCTGAAGCAGACCGGCAAGATGCATAAATTTCCCATCATTCTTTTCGACAGCGAGTATTGGGGAGGGCTGTACGACTGGATGAAAAAACACATGGTGAAATGTGGGTTTCTGGACGATAACGAACTGGAGCTCCTTTCCATAAGCGATGATCCGGAGGAAACAGTAGACCTCGTCTGTCAATTCCGCCGAGCACAGGGTGAACCATACATCAGCTATCTGGAACACGATGAATTCAGCGAAAAGATTTAACCGGGAGGAAGAGATGTCGATGGACTCTTTGCGAGACCATCAACCAGGATATGCACGGTGCGTACGTCCTGGGGTGGGAGTGGTTGTCGGATGTTAGACGTTCCCTCCTGGGAGTGGATGGTTATAGCCCTTTGCGTTCTTCTTTCAGCCTACTTTTCAGGATCGGAGACGGCCTTCGTCAGCCTTTCACGGGCAAAACTCCAGACGCTTCTCGATGGAAGGGGTCGTAAAAGGGACCCCCTTCAACTCTGGCTCAAGGATCCGAACGCTCTTCTCACCTCCATTCTACTTGGAAACAACCTCGCCAACATCGCTGCTTCAGCCCTGGCAACGGATGTCGCTTCAAAGATCTTTCATAACGGAGGGATCGCAGCCGCGGTTGGGATAATGACTCTTGTCATCCTGATGTTCGGGGAAATAACCCCAAAAGTCATGGCGAGACGGTACCCTGAACGTTTTGTTATCTCGGTCTCCCTTTCTCTCTCGCTGTTTTACTTTGTCACATGGCCTGTTACCCGCTTTTTTACCTGGATGACATCCACATTGATCAGGATGACGGGTGGTGATCCAGACAGGGACTTTTCCCCGGTGGAAGCAGATGAACTGGAACTGCTGGTCAATCTCAGCGCCAGCGAGGGTGGTATAGAAAAGTATCCCGCCGATCTGATAAACAGGGTTTTTCATTTTATCCGGCAGACGGTTAAGGATGTGATGACACCCCGAACGGAAATCCGGGCTTTGGAATTGTCCGACGAAATCGACCAGATCATCCGGATAGTGATCGAGAGCGGACACAGCAGGCTTCCGGTCTATCGTGAAAACCTGGATGACATAGTGGGTGTTTTTCACGCCAAGGACCTTCTCCTGGCCAGTCCTGATGGGCGGGACACCTTCCGCATGGCTGAACATATTGCACGGCCGCATTTTGTCCCCGAGAGCGCCCCCCTGGGCCGGGTCTTCCGGGAGCTGCAAAAGGAAAAAACCCATCTGGCTGTTGTCGTCGACGAATTTGGCGGGACCGAGGGGCTAATCACCCTTGAGGACATCCTGGAGGAACTGGTAGGGGAGATACACGACGAGTTCGACCATGAGGTAGAGATGATGAAGAAACTTCCATCAGGCGCCCTGGAGGTTTCCGGCAAAGCCCCTCTCGATGAGTTAGAGAAGGTTTTCCCACAGATGGGCATAGACACTGCCTGTAAAACGGTGGGAGGCCTTATCATGGAGACCACCGGCAGAGTCCCCGCCCCGGGGGAGACCATGGATCTTCTGGGGCTGAGATTTACCGTGGTCAGATCGGATGAGCGACATGTCAAGAAGGTCCTGATACATTCGGTAGATACGGGGGATGAAGGGGGATGAAAGGCAATAATCCTGCTGGAATTAATGACGAGTCGGTTGCCGTTTTTTACGGTTCCGCACACGATTTCCGGCAAGCGGCCTTGAACCTGGCTTGCCGGGGATATTGCGAATATTTCAAGGATGATGGGGGAGGCGAAAAAGGATGTGCCGGTTTTACCGCCCTCTTTCATGCCATGGACAGGGGGAAAATCCACCAGGGTCACCTGGCCGGCCTGTTGAACCTTTCCCCCGGCGTTCCCCGCAGGGTCGGCCAACTGGTTGAGACGCTTTGTTTCCGGTGTTCCTATCTGAAGAATGGGTGCGATTTTATGGCGGAGTCTCCCGTTAAAGGATCCACCCCCTGCGGGGGGTACCGATTGTTCCTGGCGTTTCTGGACAGCTCCACCCTGAGGTTGGCGGAGCTTCAGTAATTGACAACCCCGCAAAAAATCTCTTCGAGTCCATCAATAGTTTTCCACAGGTTTATCCACACCTGTGGAAAAGTGTGACCCTAACTTAACACTTTTCACTTAACATATTTAGTTCATCCGGTTAATGCGTACCTTAAATTATTATTTTGCTGTCATTGCGAGGAGCATCGAGGGAGACGAGAGTGACGCGGCAATCCCGGACGACAGGCGCGATGACGAATGGTGGGTATGAGCCACTCCACATCAGGTACCCATTCCAGGATGACCCACATATTTATGTGTCTATCTGTTATTTATCAAGATGCTGCCTGTCGGGCCGCAGGCTGTAAACACACCCGCAGTAATCCTGTCTGTAAAGACCGTATATCCGACTGAACTGGACACTGCTTTTGAATCCGTCTTTCTTTTTCAGATTGGTCGGAAGGTAGTGCACCCCGAATTCGGCTGCGGCCTCCCGGCCTATCCTGTTGACCATATCGGCGTCCTTGTGGGGACTGACGGTGAGGACGGCCGCGAAATGGTCAAAACCACGTTCCCTGGCCATCCTCGCTGTTTCTCTGAGCCTGAGACGGATGCATCTGACGCAGCGCATCCCCTTCTCAGGCTCGTCCTCCAGGCCCTTCACCTCTTCGTGCCAGGGCGCCGGGTCATATGGCCCTTCAAAGAAAGGGAATCCGGTGGCCGCAGAAAGGCTTTTCAGCGCATCAAACCGTCGTTGGTACTCTTCCTCGGGATGAATGTTGGGATTGTAGAAGTAGCCTTCAGCCTGGCCGCGGTCGGTGAGACGCTCGATTCCAATGGTGGCGTCGGGGGCGCAGCATATATGGATCAATAGTTTCATACGGACCTTTCTTTCTATAGTTCATCCTGAAGATGAGTACCTGGATGAGGACCATATCCCACCATCTGTCATCGCGAGCTGTAACCCATGCGACCTGTCCGCCATAGCCCGTAGGGCGACGGCGGAAGCGATCCCGTGACGACCGTAAGGCGCTGCAATGACCTTTTCGGCTCCGCATGGGATTGCCGCGCCTACGGTTTCACTCGGGCTCGCAATGACAGCAAAATAATCAAGGTACGCATTAACTGGATGAACCTCTTTCATAGGGTCGTAAAAAGTCCATCCATGGATTTTTATTCCACGGAACGAGCCTGAAAAAATTTGTCTTGATTTTTCCCTGCAGAAAGTATAAAAACCAAACCGTTTTGTGTAAAGGCGTTTTCTCGGCGCCGACGCTGATGCCCAACGCGTGGGCCTGCATACATTTTAATGGAGGAATGAACGATGATCTGCACTATTCTCAAGGAAGAAATCGACTGTATTTTTATGACCCGGCAGGGCTGCGCCTATAACGGCGGCCATTGTGAGCCCGTTGTGCAGGCCTGCGGGGGTTGCGCGAATACCAGGGAAATCGAGGACGATTTCTATTGCGTGACCAGCGCCAACCCGGCGGCCAAATGGAACGTCGGCGTCTGCAACTACGCCACCCACGTGAAGAAGGAAAATCCTGTCATCGCCCAGGCGAAGATCAATCCACTTAAGGCATCCAAGAGAGCCGTGGCACACAGGTAGACCAGAAAAACAGGCCGAACCTGAAAAAGGCGGCTCCCGACGGAGCCGCCTTTTTTGTTAACAGTCGCCTGGTTTGCTAATCGACGGAATGTATCGGCCTCTTGACGATAAGTGTAAGCACGATGCCGATAACAGCCATGATGGCCAGGGTGAAGTAGACCTGGTTGTAGCCGCCGGCGATATTGCCCGATTCCTTGGCTGTCTTCATGATTCCCGCGAAATACTTGGGCACGGTGAACCCGCAGATGCCCCAGGCGGTAAAGATAATGCCGTAGTTGGCGCCGATGTTTTTGGCGCCGTAGTAGTCGGCGGTGAAGGAAGGCATCATGGCCAGATAGCCGCCGTAGGAAAAGCCGACTATACATAGGCCGATGAGCACCTGCCAGAAACCTGTTGCGTTTCTGAGAAAGAACAGGGAGGCGATGAGATAACCGCAGTACATGGCCACAGTGGTCATGTTCCGGCCTATCTTGTCCGAGGTTGCGCCCCATGCCAGACGGCCGACGCCGTTAAACAGTGACATGAGGCCGAGAGCCGCTCCGCCGGACATGACAGCCGCTCCTTTGGAAAGTTCGACGATTATCGGTTTAGCTTGACCGATGGCGGTGATACCCACTGATGTGCCGAGGAAATAGATGATCCAGAGAACATAGAACTGCCACGTCTTTACCATCTCGCCGGGAGTGAAGTCCTCCTTGGAGGGGGCGCCGGTGGCTACGGGCGGCTCCCATCCGGGAGGTTTGTAGCCCGCAGGAGGGACCCGGTAGACCTGGGCGGCGCCGATAACACAGATGTAAAATACGACCGAGAGGATAATGAACGTCCTGGGAATGGTGGTCGCGTATGCTTCCGGATTATCACCGATAAGCTTTTCGATAAGGGGCGCGAAGATCAGGGATCCGGCGCCGAAGCCCATGACTGCGAGACCGACGATCATGCCCCTCTTGTCCGGGAACCACTTCACACAGGTTGCTATGGGTGTCACGTAGGCGAAACCCACGCCCAGACCGCCGAGGATTCCGTAGCCGAAGATCAGACCACCGACGGAGTCGCCGATGAATGCGGAGAGGAGAACGCCTGTTCCCATGAGAATTCCGCCGACACTGCCGACGAGCCTCGGGCCCTTCTTGTCCTGCCAGAACCCGGCGATGATCATGGCGACCGTGAACATCAGGACCGACCACCGGTAAGGCGCGATGGTCTGGACCTTGCTCCAGCCGTGCAAGGCAGTCAGCGGACCTCTGAAAACAGCCCAGGAATAAAGAACGCCGAGGCAGAGCTGCATGACAAGCGCCGCGCCGACGAACCGCCATCGATTACCAAGATTCTGTTCCATTTAAACCTCCGTATCTCGGGGGAGGTACCTTCCTCCCTCAGGGTAAGTTGTCGCTGTGGTAGCCGATGAGGTGCTCAGCAATGATGCACCTCCAGGGGCTGCCGCATCGAGAATGGTCGGCTGACGGTTGGCTTCCGTCGTTGGCCATTCAGATCGAGTGAGGCAACTGGCCCGTTTGATGCGGGGGTCCCGTCAACGGCCTGTCTGTAGAAGGCCGCGGCGGGGTGTAACGGTTGAAGGCCCACCTCCTTTCATAAGGGATTACGCCTTGTTTCCAGGCCCGGAAAATTCTCCCGGGGCCTCATTGATCAAAAGCCTGTTTGCAAAAAAAAAGTGCCTACAGGGCAAACGGGGCATTAAAACCGGGTTGTGTCCGTGTAAACACTTTTTGGGTACCGACAATCAGGGCCAACAGCACTAAAATGCGGACGACCTGTTATAAAGGGTAAAAAACCAACTTTGATGTTATACATGCTAAAACACAGTTTTCCATATGTCAAGAAAATTTTCCTGTTTCCATCCTCGCCCCAGGATGGTGGGCCTGTCCTTCGACGCACTTTCATTTGCTCAGGGTCATGAACCTGTCGAATGGTCGAACCACCGGCGGGGAATGGGCGTCTGTGTCGGCACATGGCCTGAAACGGGCGGTCTTGTATGCGCGTGGTAAAGGTGATATGAACCTGAATACCGGTAAGCTATCGGCGTGCATAAGCCGGGATGTCGAGCAGTGCGCCGCATCAGAGCCCAGGAGAATTTCACTATGAGGATTGGATTAGCCGGATATTCGGGGTCGGGAGTAACAACCGTCCTCGCTCTCTTTTCTCAGGATACCGGCCTCATTGACAAACACGGCGGCCCGGAAATCCGTTCAATCAAACTCCAGGATCCCAGACTACAGCGCCTCGCCGAGCTTTTTAATCCCAGGAAGGTCACCCCGGTTCAGCTTGATATTGTGGAACTGGGCGATCTGAGGCCTGAAAGAGGGGGCGGCCTCAGGAAGGAAACGGTAGGAAGAGCTGCCGGGCTCGATGCCCTTGCCGTCGTGCTCCGGGGGTTTGAAGCCCCTATGTCCCCTCAGGTTCGTTCCGCCGACGATTTGGCGAAGGAAATGTCATCCCTTTTCGAGGAGTTCCGCCTGACTGACATGATGCCCGTGGAGGGCCGTCTGGAAAGGCTTGAAAAGGAGGGGAAGGGGTCCTCCCGGGAGGCGGACCTGCTGAAAAGGGTCAGGGACCACCTCGAGAATGGGCAATCCGTACGAACCATGGGTCTTACCCCCGAGGAGGACAGATCTATTGCCGGCTACCAGTTTCTCACCCGTATTCCACTGTATGTCCTGGTCAACATGGGGGAGGACGGTGCCGGCAAAGTCCAGCATCCTGAGCAAGAAGCGATGTGTGCTTCCGAGGGGGTCGGGTATCTGGAAATCAGCGGGAAGGCCGAGTTGGAACTCCTTGAAATTCCCGAGGAGGAGAGGGCGATCTTCCAGGAGGAACTGGGGCTGGGAATGCCGTCCAAGGACAGGTTCATAACGGGGGCTTTCGAATTGATCGATCTCATAACTTTCTTCACGGTGGGCGAAGACGAGGTCAGAGGCTGGACCGTCCCCAGGGGGATCAGGGCGGCGGAGGCCGCGGGAAAGATCCACAGCGATCTTCAACGGGGATTCATCAGGGCCGAAGTGCTCCCATGGGATGAGTGCCTTGCCCTCGGTGGGCTTTCTGCGGCCAAGGAAGCGGGCCGGCTGCGCATCGAGGGTAAGGAATATGTCCTGAAAGACGGGGAGATCTTCCACGTCAGGTTTAACGTTTGATAGGGTCGTAAAAAGTCCATTGATGGCTTTTTGCGAAGTCATCAACGTTTGATAACCCCGTAAAGGGAGAAAGCCGCCGTATGAAAAACAGAGGCAACAACCAGAATAACGGCAACAAGGTCAAGATCGGTCTTCCAAAGGGCAGCCTGGAGGATGCCACCATTGAACTTTTTCGAAAGGCCGGCTGGCGGATCAGCCGTGGGTCGAGAAACTATTTTCCAAGCGTGGATGACGATGAGCTGTCCTTCTCTCTTGTCAGAGCGCAGGAAATGTCACGGTTTATCCAGGATGGAATACTGGATGCCGGCATCACCGGGCGGGACTGGATCCTTGAAAATGAGTCCGACGTTGTCTGGTTGGAAGAGCTGAGCTATTCCAAGACCAGTTCCCGGCCTGCCCGATGGGTTCTCATTGTACCCAAGAACAGTTCCTACGATAAGATCGAAGATCTGGCGGGGAAGAGGATATCCACAGAGCTTGTGGGCTTCACAACAAGGTATTTTGAAGAAAAGGGACTTGAGGTTAAGGTTGACTACTCCTGGGGCACAACCGAGGCAAAGGTCGTGGAGGGTATCGCCGACGCGGCGGTTGAAGTCACCGAAACCGGCAGCACCATCCGGGCCCACGGCTTGAAGATCATCCATGAATTAATGCAGTCCCGCCCCTATCTCATCGTCAACAAAGACTCTTACAAGGATCCATTCAAGAGGAGAAAACTAGAGAACATCTGTCTCCTGCTCAAGGGGGCGGAAAAGGCCATGGGGATGGTGGCTATAAAACTGAACGTACACCGGAGCAACCTGGAGAAGGTTATCCAGATGATGCCCAGCCTTAATGCCCCAACCGTGGCCGGACTACATCAGAGCGAATGGTATTCCGTTGAGTCGGTGGTTCCCGATAAAATCGTCCGAAAACTGATTCCGCAGCTCCTGGAGTGCGGTGCCGAGGGAATTATCGAATACCAGCTGAACAAAATACTTTAGGATTTATTTCAGGTTTCTGACCATGGGAGATTTTTTTCAGACCGGCCCGGTAACCACCATCCATCGATTGGGTGAATTCAGGTTTGCCGACCTTGCGTCGAGGTTGGAGCGATTTTCGCGAGAACGCCCTCTTGCCCTCCTGGTTCCTGCGCTTGCCTCAGAGATGGATGCCCCTGCCTTGGGGACAATCCTCGAAAAGCTGGCGTTGGCAGCATACCTTGAGGAAACGATCCTTGTCCTCGGTCGGGCCGATGGGGATGACTACCACCGTCTCAAAAAGCTCCTGGACCCTTTGCCGATGCGAACGACCGTCGTCTGGCCGGAGGGGCCGAAACTCTCCCGCATCCTGGAATCACTGCTGCCCGACCTGGATGTGGGGCCCCCGGGGAAGGGCCGTGACGTCTGGATCGCCCTGGGATACCTGCTATCCACCGGCCGGATTCACTCAATTGCCCTCCACGATGCTGATATCGTCAACTACACTGGGGAAATCCCCCTGCGCCTCCTGCTTCCGGTGGCCGATCCGGCGCTGAACTTTTCTTTCTGTAAGGGGTACTACACGCGAATTTCCGACAATGCTCTGCACGGAAGAGTAACCAGACTCCTGGTGGCCCCTTTGGTCCCGGTCCTCATGGAAGAAAACCCAACCGATGTCCTGGAACTCATCGGTGCCATGAGGTACCCTCTTGCGGGCGAATTCGCTTTTACCGCGGACCTCGCAGGCCGCATACCCATCCCCCGGGACTGGGGCATGGAGATCGGGATTCTTTCGTCCATCGTCAGGAAAGTGGACACCTCGGAAATCTGTCAGGCCGGCCTTTGTGACAACTACGAACACAAGCACCAGATCCTGTCGGCAGGTGACGAACGGGGCGGCCTGAACCGCATGGCGGTGGAGGTGTCGGAGACTCTGCTTGAAAGGTCGGCACCCGCTGGAGGATGGAGAAGGGATCTTATTGACCGCTACCGCCGGAAAGCCGATTCTCTTATTGCCATGTACCGGGCGGACGCCCTTGCCAATGGTCTGGATTACGATGAGGGCGCTGAGAGAAGGGCGGTGGAGACCTTCTCCGGAGCTGTAGAATTGGGTCTCCAAAGGTCGAAGGTCAAGCAGGATCCGCCGCCGCTGCCCGCATGGAGTAAGATTGAACAGTCGACTCCGGGTGTTATGGACGCTATAGCCGAAGCGGTGAAAAAAGAGGGGGC
>JAADHJ010000057.1 GCA_013151915.1 Deltaproteobacteria bacterium | reverse complement strand
CGATCTGGGTCGCCAGGCGAATCCGCTGTCCCTCGCCTCCGGAGAGGGTTCCCGATGCCCTGTTCAAGGTGAGGTAATCCAGGCCCACGGCTACGAGGAAATCAAGCCGTTCCCCTATCTCCTTGAGTATCCTTCGCGCGATTTCGTAGTCTCTTTCTTCCAGGGTGATATCTTTGAAGAAGGAGGCGGCCTGAAGGACGGACAGGCCCGTTAACTCATGGATATTGAACCCCCCGACCTTTATATGCAGGCTTTCCGGCCTGAGCCTCGCCCCCCCGCAGGCGCTGCAGGGCTTGTATCCCATGTATACCCCGATCTCATTTCGGGCCGCATCTGAACTCGTATCCATATACCTTCGCCTGAGATTTGGAATGATTCCCTCGAACGGTTTTTTCGATCGCCAGAGCTGTTTCCCGTCCTCATATCGGAAGGTGATCTTTTCCGAATCCGATCCATAAAGGAGGACATGCCTGACCACGTCCGGAAGGTCCGCAAAAGGCGTGTCGAGATCGAACTTGAAATGGGACGCCAGTGATTCAAGGGACTGATGGTAGAACATACTGTTGCGTCTTCGCCATGGGGCGATGGCTCCGCCGCGGATGGAAAGTGATGGATCAGGGATAACGAGATCCGGGTCGATCATGCTCGTGGTACCAAGGCCGCTGCACTGCGGGCAGGCGCCGGTCGGGTTATTAAAGGAGAAAAACCGCGGAGATATCTCCGGGTAGCTTATACCGCAGGTGATGCAGGCCAGGTTCTCGGAGAATACCTGTTCCCGGTCCCCGGGGAGCATGACGTAGAGGACGCCCTCGCCCATCCTGAGCGCCAGTTCCACGGAATCGGCCAGCCTGTTTCGCACCCCCTCCTTCATCACGATGCGGTCGATGACCAGGTCGATGTCATGTTTCCGCTTTCGGTCCAGGGTGATCTCCTCATCCAGGCTCCTGATCATGCCGTCGATCCTGACCCTCAGAAAGCCCTGGCGGGCAAGGTGCTCCAACTCACGACGATACTCCCCCTTCCGTCCGCGCACGATAGGAGCCAGGATGGTCAGCCTTTCTCCCTCGGGGACCGCCATGATGGAATCTATGATCTGCTGTGAGGTCTGGGCCTCGATCCGTTTCCCGCACTTATAGCAGTAGGGAATCCCGATCCGGGCGAAGAGGAGGCGAAAATAGTCGTAGATCTCCGTTACGGTACCCACGGTGGATCTGGGGTTTTTGCTGATTGTTTTCTGTTCGATGGAAATTGCGGGAGAGAGGCCCTCTATGTAGTCGATGTCGGGCTTGTCCATCTGGTCGAGAAACTGTCTGGCGTAGGCGGAGAGGGATTCGACGTACCGCCGCTGTCCTTCGGCGTAGAGTGTGTCGAAAGCCAGAGAGGATTTCCCTGAGCCGGATACCCCGGTGATCACCACGAGGGAATCCCTCGGGATCTCGATATTGACACCCTTCAGGTTATGTTCCCGGGCGCCCTTGATGACGATTCGATTAATGGCCATGATGGACCGAACCTCCCTCGGCCTGGCGATGGACTTTATTTAGTGCCCATCCTTGAATCCGGCTGTGTTATTATGCCCGACGGCGAGCCACCAACCTGTTAATTTAACATAGGACAAAACCCAAAGGGAAAGGAAAAACCCAATAGCCCCCAATGGGCCTTCCTTGGTGGGGGTGGATTCGGGCTGTCGCCGGGATGACGCTGTAGGGCCGGGGATTTTTTTTGAGGATGGAGCTGCATGGCCGAAAAGCTGCTTGAGGTAAAAGATCTCGTCACGAGATTTCCCACTGAAGGGGGGGACCTCCGTGCGGTGGACGGGGTGTCATTCTCCCTCAGGCGTGGTGAGATCCTCAGCCTGGTGGGCGAGTCCGGCTGTGGGAAGAGCATGACCGCTTTGAGTATCATGCGGCTGGTCCCGCCTCCGGGAGAGATCATATCGGGGGAGGTCCTCTTTGAAGGTCTGGACCTGCTGTCCATGGATGACGAGCAGATAAGGGAGCTTCGGGGCGACCGTCTTTCCATGGTCTTTCAGGAACCCATGAGTGCGCTTAACCCTGTTTTTACCGTGGGGGACCAGGTGGCGGAGGTCCTGAGAATTCACAGGAATATGGACGCGAAAGACGCCATGGAGGCGACGGTGGGGATACTGGAACGTGTCGGCCTCCCTGATCCCCGGAGCCGGATTCGGGAGTATCCGCATCAGATGTCCGGGGGGATGCAGCAGAGGATACTCATTGCCATGGCTGTTGCCTGTGAACCCGCTGTCCTCATTGCGGACGAACCCACCACGGCCCTGGATGTCACCGTTCAGGCCCAGATCCTTCGCCTCATGGAGGAGATAATCAGGCTGGGGGAGGGGGGAGGAGCGCTGCTCATTACCCACGACCTCGGGGTCGTGGCCGAAGTGGCCGATAGGGTGTGCGTCATGTACGCCGGGGCGATCCTTGAGAAGAGCCCTGTCAGGGAGCTTTTCGCGGATCCATGGCATCCGTACACCATCGGTCTTATCAGGTCCCTTCCAACAATGGAGAGACGTGAGTTTCATGCCATTCCCGGGGCGGTTCCCGACCTCGCCAGATTGCCGGGGGCCTGCAGATTTCATCCCAGATGTCCCCGCGCCCAGGGGATTTGCGGGGAAGAGGAACCGGCTCTTCAAAGAACCGGTGAAAGGTCAGTCCGGTGCCACTTCCCAGGGAAGTGAAAATGACACTTTTCGCTTTCCGTGGAGTAAAAAGCCATGAATGAACTTTTTGCGACCCAATCTGATTCAGATGTCCGTCCATTGCTTCAGATCCAGGACCTGACCAAGGTCTTTCCCGTCAAGGGAGGTGTCTTCGGCAGGATCACCGGTGGAATAAGAGCCGTGGACCACGTTTCCCTGGATATCGGCAGGGGAGAGGTTTTTGGGCTCGTGGGCGAGTCGGGATGCGGCAAGACTACGCTGGGAAGAATGCTGCTCCGACTCATTGAACCCTCCGGTGGATCCATCTTTTTCGACGAAATCGAAATAACGTTACTTGACAGGCGCCGTCTCCGTCCCCTTCGGCACCGTATGCAGATTGTTTTTCAGGACCCTTTCGGTTCGCTTAATCCTCGGAAGACGGTGGGATCCATCATTGGGGAACCGTTGAAATTGGCGGGAAAATCCCCCTCGCAAACGGCGTCCGAGGTTGAGCAGATGCTGCAGACCGTTGGGCTGTCGGAGGGAAGCTCGTGGAAATATCCCCACGAGTTTTCCGGGGGTCAGAGGCAGAGGATCGGCATAGCCAGGGCCCTTATCCTCCGTCCCGACTTCCTCCTGGCCGACGAACCTGTTTCCGCCCTGGACGTTTCCATCCAGGCCCAGATCCTGAGCCTTCTGGTGAACCTGAAAGACCGTTTTTCATTAACCATGCTATTCATTTCCCACGATCTGCGGGTTGTCCGGAGCCTGTGCGACCGTGTGGCCGTGATGTACCTGGGGCGTCTCATGGAAATCGGACGTGTTGAGGACCTGTATGCCGGCCCTGTCCATCCTTATTCTGAGGCCCTGATTCGGGCCATCCCCGAACCCGACCCCGAGAAGCGTGGACATGACGCCGGTCCAGTGGGCGAGGTTCCCAGCCCCGCTAACCCTCCTTCCGGCTGCCACTTCCATCCACGCTGTCCCCTCAGGATCGAACGGTGCGCCCAAGAGGTGCCGGGCCTGACATCCAGGGGCAACGGCCGTTTCGCCGCCTGCCATGTGCGATAGGTCCAGGTGAAATGATATACACTCCCCGGCCGCGGGAAGGCGTTGCCCTTTATATTCATATTCCATTCTGCAACACCCTGTGTCCCTACTGCCACTTCTTTCGAGTTCCCCTCGGCCCCGGTGAGGAAGAGCCCTTCCTGGAGGCCGTCCTGAGGGAGGCCGCCTCCCTGAAGGGGGTGGCTCCGGGACCTGTGAGAACCGTCTATATAGGTGGCGGCACCCCCTCACTGCTGCCGCCGTCCTTCTATACGAGGCTGTTTGAGGCGATGGACAGCGTGCTTCCTTTGGACCGGACCGTAGAGATGAGCCTGGAGGCTGACGCCGGAGTCAGCGACGAGGAACTGGCGCAGCTGGCCGAGGCGGGTTTCGACAGGGTGAGCATCGGGGTCAAGTCGTTTCAGGAGTCCGGCGTCAGGATGTTGGGCGCGGGCCAGTGGGATGGGGACCGGACCCTGGTGGTTTCAAGGGCCAGGAAAGCCGGGTTCCCGTCTGTGGGGATTGACCTGATCTACGGATTCGAGGGACAGGGAATAGATGACTTCAGGACCGATCTTAAGACGGCTCTGGCAGTCGGGCCCGATCACATCTCCCTCTACGCGCTGGAAGCAAATGACGACAAGGGGCCGAGAGAGGTGGATGGGGACCTCGCGGCGGCCATGTTCCGAATGGCCCGCAGGATGCTCCCGGCTGGAGGATACGGCCAGTACGAGATATGCAACTTTGCCCTGCCTGGCCATGAGTGCCTGCACAACATCAACTACTGGTGCGACGGAGACTATTTTGGACTGGGGCCCTCCGCGCACGGTTCGTTGACGGTGAAGGGGACACGTGAACGGTTTTCCAACAGGCCGGATCTGGCCGGTTATCTCGCTCATCCGGAGGACGTACGGGAGACCCTTTCTGGTGATGGAAAGGAGGACAGAGCACGGGAGGCTCTTATTCTCAGGTTAAGGTTGGCGCAAGGGGTGGAGGTAAACGCGTTCACAATGCGTTATGGCGTTGATCCGCTGAAGATCCTCGGCCCGGCTCTTGATGAATTCCGCCGGATGGGACTCATTCGCACAACCCCCGGCAGGATCCGCCTTACGACGCGGGGAATGCTGCTGTCAAATGAGATATTCACGAGGGTAATATGATGTCCTCCCCCTTGCCACCCGCGGAACGCTGGTTAAGTTAGCCACAATCCCCAGTATCGTCTTTTTTCGCGGTTGGCGAGAGCCTGAAAAAGTCTCGTCCCGATCTTCCAGGAGGAACCGTTTTGAAACATCGAGATAATGATTCGCGGGATGCAGCTCTCGAAGAGCTGTCACCCGATGAAAACCAGGAAGAGAAAGAGCCGGTGTCAGCGGGGGAAAGCGAGGATGCCCCACTGGTTACCGTTCCCCTTTCCGAGTACAAGGAACTTGTGGAAAAAACGGCGGAATATAAGGATCTTTACCTGAGAACCGCCGCTGATTTTGATAACTACCGCAAGAGGATGACCAGGGAGCGCGAGGATCTGGTCTGCTACGCCAATGAACGCCTGGTCCATGATCTCCTGCCCATTCTGGACAATTTGGAAAGGGCCCTGGAATCAGAGGAGGCCACCCTCCCCTCCGGGAGCATCCTGGAGGGGGTGCGTATGATCACCGGGCAGCTCAGAGGCGTTCTGGAAAAGTGCGGACTCGAACGGCTGTCGCCCGTTGGAGAGCCGTTTGACCCCAACATCCATGAGGCTGTCGGCGTACTTCCGTCAAAGGATCATGAGGAAGGCACGGTGGTCAACGAACTCCAGAGGGGATACAGGTTCAAGGGTAAAGTTGTTCGGCCATCCATGGTCCACGTGTCCGGTGGAAAACCCACCGCCCCCAAACAGGATGAAGAGAAATAGGTTATGGGAAAAAGGGACTACTACGAGACTCTGGATGTCTCTCGCGACGCAGACACAGAGGAAATAAAGAAGGCATATCGGCGGCTTGCCATCGAGTATCATCCCGACCGCAACTCCGGCGACAAACAGGCGGAGGAGAAATTCAAGGAACTCAGTGAGGCCTACGCGATTCTTTCCGACAGCGAGAAGCGGGGAATATATGATCAGTTCGGGCACGCGGGCCTTTCAGGAAATGGAGGCTTTTCCGGAGGGTTCGATTTCGGAGGGTCCTTTGCCGACCTCTTTTCAGACCTCTTTCAGGATTTTTTCGGAGGCGGACGATCCGGACGCAGGTCCTCCGGGATCCGTGGGCAGGATCTCAGGTACCGTCTTCACATCACCTTCGAGGAAGCCGCGTTCGGAGCCGAGAAGGAGATACAATATCCCAACATGGAACAATGCGATCAGTGCATGGGGGATGGTGTGGAGCCGGGCTACAGCCCGGTTGAATGCAAGGTCTGCTCCGGCCTTGGTGAAGTCCGCTACCAGCAGGCCTTTTTTACCATGTCCAGGCCATGTCCCAACTGCAGCGGAACGGGCAGCATTGTTGAGCACCCCTGCCGGCGGTGCAACGGCAAGGGACGGATGCGCGGCCAGAAGGCCCTGACCGTACGGATACCCCACGGGGTAGACAACGGGACACGGCTGAGGCTCCAGGGGGAGGGGGACAGCGGCCTGGCAGGCGGCGATCCGGGCGATCTGTTTGTTCTCCTGGAAGTTGAGCCCCATCCTCTTTTCGTGCGGGAGGGAAACAACATCCTATGCGATGTTCCCTTGAGGATTGAGACCGCTGTTCTTGGAGGGACTATCCTGATCCCCACCCTGGAGGGCACCCTGGATCTGAAAATTCCGGCCGGGACCCAGCCCGGCCAGGTCTTCCACCTCAAAGGTAAGGGAATTCCCAACCTGCATGGTTCCGGGCGTGGCGATCAGTACGTGAGAGCTATGGTGGAAGTCCCCAGGAGTCTGGGCCGGAAGCAGAAAAAGCTTCTGGAGGAGTTCGAGGCTCAGGGGAAAGCGTCATCCTACAGGGCTGTCCGTGACTTTTACAGGAAGATGGAAAAAATCGCAACAGAGTCCAGAGTCCAGGGTCCAGAGTCCAGGGTCCACAGTCCAGAGTCCACAGTCCAGAGTCAAAATCGACACCGCGACACAGCCATATTTCCTTCAGGATAACCCCCTGTTTCTGACACCGGTATAATCGTTTGTCCCTGCGAGACCGTTCCCTGTGCCGAAGCAGTCTCGGCACGCGAGATTGCTTCACTAAAGTAGCGTTTCGCAATGACAGAAATAGACTCTCCGTGTCCCATCGCCCGGGTTCCCGTTGCTCGTTCGTCCGCTTTTCCACTCTGGACTCTGGCCACTGGACTCTGGACTATCCTCACCGTGCCGCTCTTTTCTTGAACAAAGATGACATATTTGCTAAACGGGTGGTTAGACAGTTTTCGTGGTTTATTCCTGAACAGGCAATCTTCACTGAGGGGCCCCGATATGGAGAACGAAAACAGTAATCTCCCTGAAAAAACAGAAGGTGAAGGTACCGGTGGAAGATCGTTCCTGGCATCCAAAATCACCGTCGGTTGGAAGATCACCAGCGTAATTATCGTAGTGTTCGTCATACTTGCCGTGTTTAATATCCTGTTTATCCGTCATCGTATCAGCGAGATTATGGAGGCGGAATTTCTCAGCAAGGCCAAGGCCATCGCTTTTTCCCTCGCCAGTGCAAGCGAGAATAACCTTATCAGTGGGAACCTTGGGGTCATTCAGTCCCTCGTGGATGGATTCAGCGGAATTCAGGGGGTGCGATATGTGTTTGTCACAAACGACAAGGGCAAGGTTGTGGCCCACACCTTCAAGGGGGTGTTTCCTGATAGTATTGTCGGCCTGAACAAGGTGTTCGGCGACAAGGAGTTCAGCAAGATAGATTTTCAGGACCCCGCGGTGGGTCGGGTCATGGAGGTTTCGGTCCCGATCCTGTTCGGTGTCGCCGGAACAGGGCACGTGGGAATGAACCGTGATCTTATCACTGACGAAATGGGCGAAATCACCACCAGGTTGATCCTTCAGTTTGCAGGCGCCTTCATCATAGGGGTTATTCTTCTGCACCTGGTGGTCAAATTTCTTCTGCGCCACATGAAGCCTATTCTGGATGTCCTCGAAAAAGCCGGAAACGGTGACTTTTCCGGCAGCGTGGATGTCTTCACCAGGGATGAATTCGGGATCCTGGGTGAGCGTATCAATGCGACCCTTGAAGGGCTGGGGGGGATGATTCACCGGGTCAGACAATCCTTCGACAGCATTTCCCTCGCCAACGATCGGATGTCCAGACTTTACAAGGAGATTCTCGAGGGAACCGAACAGCAGGCGGGGCTGGCTGCGGAGACCCTGGAATCCGTGACGCATAACAGGAAGATGATAACCGAGGTAACCAATGGCATCCATGTTCTCGAGGGCTCTGCCAACGACAGTTTCAGTAGTATCATGGAGATGGGAGCCTCCGTTGAGGAGGTTTCAGCCATGGCTGACTCCCAGTCCCGATCCGTTAACGAGTCCAATGCCGCAATCGAGAGCATGTCCTCCTCCATCAGTGCGATATCGGACAACCTTCTGGCCCTCTCCCAGGCAACGGAGGAGACGGCAAGCTCGATGAGTGAAATGGGAGTAAGTATTCAGCAGGTTCGGCAAAATGCCGAGACAACCTCCGAGGACGCCGTGCTGATGACCCGGATTGCTGAGGAAGGCGTGAATGTGTCGAGAAGCGCCATGGAAGGGACCTTGGCCATCAGGGAGAGTTCGTCACAGGTCAGCCGGCTCATATCGGTTGTTACCGAGCGCATCGAGGAGATCGATGAGATTCTGAGCTTTATCACCGATATTACCGGAAAGACCAATCTGCTGGCTCTGAACGCGGCCATTATCGCAGCCCAGGCGGGCGCCCAGGGGAAAGGGTTCGGAGTGGTTGCGGACGAGATCAACGAACTTGCCCAGAGCACCAAGGCCCAGACCAACAGGATTGCGGGGGTGATCCAGGGAATCCGGGAGGAGGTCAGTCGAACCGGCGAGGCTGTTGAAGATGCCCACCGGAAGGTTGAAGACGGGGTCCAGCTTTCTGAACGTGTCACCGATTCCCTGGAGAAGATCCTCCAAAGCACAAACCTCGTTTCCCAGCGGGTGAATGAGATTGCCCAGACCACGTCCGAACAGACCATGACCAGCACACGGGTGATGGAAGCGACGGACCATCTGAGCGGTTCCGTTAACAATATCAAGGAGGCCGGGCAGAAGCAGTCCCAGAGCGGTGATAAACTCCTTGAAATGTCCCGCAGGATTCAGCAGATGGCCGATAAAATCAAGATGAGCACCGAGGAACAGAGCACCACGAGCAAACAGATAAACAAGGACCTGACGATGATCAGTGAAACCGTCAGGGAGATTTCCGTTGCGACGGATGTCCAAGTGGCCAACGGCGACAAGGTCCAAAAGTTGACGGAGAACCTGACGGGTATCGTCGAGGCGAACAGGCGGTCCGTGCATGGACTCCAGGGGGTCATCTCCGAACTGGACAAGCGCATGGGATTGCTGCAGAATGAATTGAAGGTTTTCGTAGTCAGGGACGATTGATGAACTCTGGACTNNNNACTCTGGACTGTTTTTTCCTGCCTTTTACCCGTAAACCCCGCTTAGAACCGGGCGGTATTGAATGGCTTCCGCCAGGTGTTCCGGCCCCGGAACCTCTTTTCCCTCCATGTCGGCCAGCGTCCTGGCAATTCTCAATGTCCGGTGATATCCGCGGGCGGTTAAGCCAAGCCTCCTGACGGCTTCTTTAAGCAGCGCCTCCCCTTCACGCCCTATGGGGCAAAGCTTTTCGAGATCCCCATGCGACAACCGGCTGTTAAGCGTAGGAAAGCCGTCCCTGGCCCTTTCCGCCTGGGCGGTGCGTACGGTCTTCACCCTCTCGGCAACAACCCCGGAGCCCTCTCCCGCCCGATGGGATGAGATCCTTTCCAGGGGGACTCCCTGAACATCCACGACCAGATCGATACGGTCCATCAAGGGGCCGGAGATACGTCTCCGGTATCGACTCACCGCCGACGGAGAACAGATGCAGGGCCGTGTCTCATGACCGAGAAAACCGCATGGGCAGGGATTTGTCGCACCGACCAGGATAAACCGGGCGGGATAGCTTACGGATCGGGCTGCCCTTGTGATGGTGATCCTGCCGTCCTCGAGAGGTTGCCGCAGCGTTTCCAGGGAAGAGCGTTTGAACTCCGACATCTCATCCAGAAAAAGGACACCGTTGTGTGACAGGGTGATCTCTCCGGGCCGTGGGTGAGTTCCGCCGCCGGCAAGCCCGACGTGGGAGATGGTGTGGTGAGGCGAGCGGAATGGAGGGAGGGTGATGATTCTGTTTCCCTGCGAAAGCAGGCCGGCGATGCTGTGAATTGCGGTTACCTCCACGGTCTGTTCCGACGTCAGGGGAGGGAGTATTCCGGGAAGCCTCCGGGCCAGCATCGTCTTTCCGGCTCCGGGAAATCCTACCATAAGCAGGTTGTGGCCTCCGGCGGCGGCGATCTCCAGAACCCTTCTTGGAACCTCCTGGCCCTTGACCTCGGACAGGTCCGGTATCCTGTCCGGATTTCGGACGGCGACGGGCGCCGCCGGATCGAGCGTGCCGTTACCCCTCAGGAATTCAGTTACCTCTGAAAGCCTGTCTACCGGAAGGGCACGGCAACCCTTCACCAGTGCGGCCTCCGCGGCCATCTCCTTTGGAAGTATGATCCCCTCGATGCCCGCCTTTCTGGCGAGAAGAGCCGCGGGGAAAGAAGGCTCTCGTCCGACGACCTCACCGGTGAGGGACAGTTCCCCCATAACAAGGTAACCGTCGAGGGCGCTGGGGGAAAACGCTCGCAGGGCCGCGAGGATTCCGAGCGCGATGGGCAGATCGTAGCGGCTGCCCTCCTTTTTCAGATCGGCGGGGGCCAGGTTGACGGTGACCCGCGATGGAGGAAGCTCGTAGCCGGAGTTTCTCAGCGCTGCCAGCACCCTCTCCCGGCTTTCCCGTACGGCCGTATCGCCCATCCCCACGATCGTCAGACCCGGCATCCCGTTGGAAAGGTCCAACTCAACGTGAACCGGGACGGCCTCCAGGCCGGTAATAGAGCATGAAAGTATTCGCGAGACCATGGTCTATCCTTTTCTTTTCCGCTTCGGGTATATGCGCTTTTTCAGGGACCTGGCCCAGCTGATACGGCCCTGAGTGACGGTGTCGTCGGTGAGGTGGAAGGCGTCCGCGAGATGGTTTATTGTCGTCCGATCCTCCGGGGAAACGGACAGGGTCAGGACGTCGAAACGGCACGGGATGTCGCCCGTGCGGTTGGTCAGGAGGTAGAAACGGGCCGCGTTGATCGTTCGAACGACTTTCAGACCATCAATGGCGTTGATTGGGTCCATCATGTATGGTTCCCGCCTGGTCTTGACCTCCACGAATATGGTGACACCACCTTTTTTTGCGATAATGTCGATCTCCCCCAGTTTGCAGCGGAAGTTTCTCTCCAGGATCCGGTATCCGCGCAGACGCAGGTAGCGAACGGCCAGATCTTCCCCTTTCCGGCCCGTGGTGAAGTGCGGCGCTCTGTCTGTGGGATAGGTCATGCCGGGTTGATTGCAAGATAGCAGCCAGAGTCCAGAGTCCAGGGTCCAACGTCCAGAGTCCAGAGCCTCCGGTGCCGCAGCATGAATCATGGCATTCCTGATGATTTTCGTCTGAAATGCTGAAATTCATGCTCAGGCACAATGCGGTCGGTTTCTATCAACTTGACAAACATTGATAGATAGCTACAATTAACTATCAATTTAATGAATATTGATAGGAGATTGATAGTTTATGAAACTTCCCGAACCACCTCCACGGACCGAACATTTCCCGCGAAAACCTTCTCCGGAAACCCGCAGGTTTCTCGTATCCCCGGAGGGCCGTGATCTACTGGCGAAGATCAACAGCGAATACCTTTACTGGGATCGTGTGAAATACCAGAAGGTTCCCAAGGGTGTCAGTGTAGAGGAAATTTGGAAGCTGGTTCGATCCGCGCGATTATACCGATCCAATCATCTGCCGCTGGAAAAGCCGGAAGGGGACATATTCCATTACTGGGTCCCCGATTCAGCCATGAGGGAACTTCACTATCTGGACAGGAACGCCGCCGGGACCATCGGCCTGGATACTCCGGGACTGCCGTCAGGCACAAGCGAGAGATATCTGATCAGTTCGCTCATGGAGGAGGCCATCGCCTCAAGCCGGATCGAAGGCGCAGACACGACGAGGCTTGTCGCCAAGGAGATGCTCAGGACCGGCAAAAGGCCCTCAAACCGGGCCGAACAGATGATCCTCAATAATTATGTCACCATAAAAAAGATAAAGGATCTATCTGGAGAGCCCCTTACCGTGGATCTTCTCAATTCCCTTCAGGCGTCCATGACGGAAAATACCCTCGATGATCCCCACAGTACGGGCAGGCTGCGCCGGCCTGACGAAAAGATTCAGGTGGTGGACAGCTCGGACGGTACGGTACTGCACACCCCCCCGCCGGCGGGACAGTTGAAGCAGAGGCTGGAGAAACTTTGCCGGTTTGCGAACCTGGACGAGGGACCGTTCATCCACCCCGTTGTGAAGGCCGTCCTCCTCCACTTCTGGCTGGCCTACGAACATCCATACGTGGACGGAAACGGGAGAACGGCGAGGGCCCTTTTTTACTGGTACGCCCTGAGAAAAGGATATTGGCTTTTTGAGTACGTATCCATATCAAGGACAATCCTTCGTGCTCACAGGCAGTACCTGAGATCCTTTCTGTATTCCGAGATGGATGGTTGCGACGCGACCTATTTCCTCATGAACCAGTTGGGAGTTATTCGTACCGCCATCGACGACCTCCACGCATACCTCGCCCGGAAGCAGGAGGAATATCATGCGGCCCTGGGAGAGATGAGGATGTGGCCCGACCTGAACTTCAGGCAGCAGGCTGTGCTCCACCATGCCCTTAAGCATCCGGATGCCGTTTATACCGTGCAGTCTCACAGAAACTCCCACAATGTAGCCTATGCCACAGCCAGATGGGATCTGCGCAGTCTCTCGAAGCAGGGACTCCTGGAGCAGGGGAAAACGGGAAAGAAGTTGGTGTTCACGGTTCCCGCGGATCTGAAAAAGAGGTTAGGATATAGTTGAACCTGCACTCAGTGTCGCCCCGGACCGGACCTCAGATTCTCAGGTTTCCAGATCCCCGGTAGCTTTCAATTCAAAACGTGCAAAGAGTTTTCCATAAGGGCGCCCCACGCGGGGCGCGTTGATGACTTTCTGCGAAGCCCCCATCATCTTTACACCTTGAACCTCAAACCTCAAACTTCGAAGGTCCCACCGCCCGAGTCCTTGATTTTTCTAGACCGAGAACTGTGAATTTGCTATAACTTCGCGCATAACTATTCAATATTTCAGGGGAAAGCGT
>JAADHJ010000056.1 GCA_013151915.1 Deltaproteobacteria bacterium | reverse complement strand
TGGGCAATTCATCCATCAGGGCCTGCTGCTGTGCGTAAGCTCCTATCCTTTTCTGCATCCCATCGAGGTCCAGCAGGTTCCGCATAAAATCTATCTGATCCAGCGTTGTTTTGAGGAAGAACCTGCAGAAAAGAACAAGGCCCTGCTCTGAAAGGTTGCCCCTGCCGCCCAGGCCTCCGCGGCGCTGCTCATCCGCTTCAGCCAGGGCGGCGAGATAATCCTCCCGGTGGCGGGCCAGGCCCCTCGAAACAGCCCACATCCCATGCCCATCGATACCAGCCTTAATGAGGTAGGTGTGGGTGAAGATCCTGGCGACTCTCCCGTTTCCTTCCAGAAAGGGATGAATCCAGACCAGCCTGTGGTGGGAGGCCGCAGCTGCTATCACCTTGTTTACGCTATCCAGGCCATTAGGATTGTAGGCTTCTGAGAAATGGTCAAGAAAGAGCGCCAACGAAGAGGCAGCGGGAGGCCTTTCCACCTCCTCCTCATCACCTCGCAGGTTTCCGGGCTTAACGATGCGTGCTGCCCCATCGGGCGCCTTGATCTCTTTAAATTCTTCAGGCAGGTGGTTGTAGAACTGCTTATGAATCAGACAGAGAAATTCCCTCGAACAGATGTCGGTCTCAGGTTCCCTCTCGATGAGCCGCTCAGTCAACCTCTGGACCTCGACGTGCGCGGCGCTCTTCATCTGAAACGCGCGCCTTGCAGGGTCTTTGGAATAATCTTTCGCCAGGGCTTTTTCCATATCCACCGGGTGAGTGTTGTGGTCTTCGATCAGATTTGAGTAGCAGCTGTTAGTGGAGCGCATCAGCTCCGCAACGCCCTTGGCGGTTTCGCGGTGAACAGAAGCGCCCAGCGCTGCTGAACGACGGATTACCTCGATTGCAAGGTCTCGCAGTTCTCCGCGGGAATCCGGCGGGAGCATGGGCTCCATCTGGGAAGGTCTGGTGTAAGGAATCCCATTTTGTGCCATATCGTTATCTCCGAAATTCCAATTGGATGAGGGAAACATACCAGACACCAGAAGATATGTCCATATTTGGCCGATATTTTGTCTGGCTTACAAAGCATATGATGATGGAAATTTTCCAGTGTTTTACGATAGATAGAAGCTTTAAAGATTTTTTATGCTCATATATGCACTGTTTTATGGCCGATCTTATATGGTGGGACGAAGGGGGGTCAGGACTTATCAGTGAATGAAGTAGGCTATGGCCATGAGAAAGTCTATCCCCAAAACCAGTCCCACACGGAGGGGCCCCTCTTCATCTCTACCCCCTTTCGGAACAAGTCTGTTACACTTTAGTAGATTGTCCCATTTAAGGAGTCCACTATCCCCCCGCTTCAAGGACCAGCTTGAGAGTGACAGGAGCACGGCTATGAGAAGGGGACCTGTTTCAGAATCTGAACGGAAGGCGATGCCGCGCTCCCTGCAGGCAGGCCCGGTTCTCGCCACCGGGGGATTACGGGCATGTCCGTAACAGCGAGTGCCTGGATGCTGGCCGGGGGGATCCTCGCTTCGCTTGCTCTGGCGATTTTCGGCCTTTTCACCCTTTTCACCTGGCTGGTCTTCCGCAAGGGTGAACCGCTATGGTCTTTCCTTCGCTCAGTCCTCGGCTCAATAAAGCAGGCCGTAAGCTCCAATCCCGACGTCAGGAGCCTGATTGACAAACACCCGTCCCTGGTCGGCTTTCTGAGGAGAAGGTTCAGCCGTGAGGATCTCCACGGCTGGTCGATGACTATCCTTATCCTGGCGTTCCTTTACGTTTTTCTCCTTTTCATGGGGTCGATCGAGGATTTCGTCACAAAGGGCGTCATCCTGGCCGCGGACGTTCGGATCGCCAATCTTCTCTACTCCTTCCGGAACCCGCACCTGACAGCCATCCTGCTATGGGTAACCCTTCTCGGGAACTGGCAGATCGCAGCCGGGGTGATCCTGACAGCGACGGCGTTGCTCCTGCTCCAGGCCAGAAATGGTCACGCCGCCGGACTCTGGCTGTCCGTGTCGGGCTCCGTGCTCTTCACACAGCTCGGCAAGCTGGCCTTTCACCGTCCACCTCCTTCCGTGGCCGAGTACCTGGAGACTAGCTATTCCTTTCCCAGCGGTCACGCCTCCATCGCCGTGGGGCTTTATGGGTACCTGATCTACCTGCTGTGGTGCTCGTCCTGGAGCTGGCGGCGTAAGATCCTCCTGTCATCCCTGGGAATGACCGCCATCCTGGCGATCGGCTTTTCGAGGATCTACCTGGGGCTCCACTACCTGAGCGATGTGTGGAGCGGCTACCTGCTGGGAGCCATGTGGCTGATCATCGGCGTGAGCGTTGCCGGGGTCCTGGAAAACAGATGGAAGGGAAGGGGCGGCTCCGCGGGGGTACGGCAGAAACTCTTCCGGCCCGCATTCATTGGCGGTATTCTCCTCCTTGCTGCTTATTACGGCGTCTCCGGCTTTCTCTACCATCCGCCAAAGGTCCGCCCGCCTGACCTCCCCAGGGTGGTGGTGGAAGGCAACATCCTGGACACCATTGAACAGGATAAAGTGCCAAGGTATACAGAGACCGTCACCGGGGCACACCAGGAACCCATCAGCTTTATTATCCTGGCCCGGAACAAGAACAGGCTGATCAAAGCGTTCTCACTGTCCGGGTGGTACCGGGCCATGCCCGAAGGGATAAACTCGTTGGTCCTGGCAGGAAGGGCCGCGTTTTTCAACATCAGTGACACCTCCGCCCCCATGACCCCATACTTCTGGAGCGGAAAACCCCATGACTTCGGCTTCCAGAAGCCGGTGCCCGGGGCGGGCTTAAGGCAGCGCCACCACGCCAGGTTCTGGATGACCCGCTACGTGGACCCCGACGGCAGGCGTATTTTTTTCGGGACGGCGAGCCTCGACACCGGGATAAAGTGGCTCATCACCCACATCATCGGACCTGACATAGACACCGAGAGGGACTTCCTGTTCCGGGACCTGCTGGCAGCAGGTCAGGTAGCATCCTGGAGCAAGGAACCCTTCACAGACCGCGGCATGGGCAGAAACTTCGACGGGGACCCGTTCTTCACGGATGGAAATGTCTACGTCATCCGTCTCCGCGACTGAAAAACCCTTATTTTAACCTTTTGCAAGATCATGATCCCTGGGGTCGCACCTCAGATCCTCAGGTTTTTGGTTCTTTATGTTGACCATGGACCAAAAACCGCCCTCAATTTCGGGAAGGGCGATGGTTTCATGCATTTCTCGTAAAGGAAGTGCACTTTACCTGGTCCGACTCCATGAGTTTGTCCTTGGTCTTCAATTTTTGATGACTTCGTAAAAAGCCATTACCCTTGACAGTTGACCTGTTTAAGGACTATATTTAGTCATATATCTGAAGGAGGTGAATTATGAAACTATCCAGCCAAATAAAGCCGATCAGCTATCTCAAGGCACATGCCGCAGAGATCGTGCGCAGCCTGTGGGAACAGGGGGAGCCCCTGGTCATCACTCAGAACGGCGAAGCCAAGGTGGTCATGCAGGACATCGCAAGTTACGAGCAAACGCAGGAGACCATGGCGCTGCTGAAAATTCTGGCACTCGGCACCCGTCAGGTTGAAGAAGGCAAGGTTCAACCGGCAGCCGATGTCATTCAAAAACTTCGTGACCGGAGGAAGACCCGCTGATGCCGTTCAGAGTATTCCTGACTGACGACGCGATTCGTGACCTGGAAGATCTGTACGATTACATCGAACTGCATGACGTACCTGGAAAGGCGGCCCACGTTCTCGAACAGATCAATAAATCCTTCAACAGCCTTTCCGAAAATCCACAGCGCGGAGCCCACCCGAAAGAATTGCTTGCCATCGGACTTCGTGAGTACCGCGAAATCTTCTTCAAGCCTTACCGCATCATTTACCGGGTCATGGCCGAGAACGTCTACATTCTGGTGATCGCCGACGGGCGTCGGGATATGCAGGCACTGCTCCAACGGCGCCTGCTCCAGGCATAATGCCGGAGGTGGACCCCGCTGGTTAGACAGGTGGTTCCCTGGGGTCGCACCTCAGATCCTCAGGTTTTTGGTTCTTTATGTTGACCACGGACCAAAAACCGCCCTCAATTTCGGGAAAGGCGATGGTTTCATGCATTTCTCGTAAAGGAAGTGTACTGGTGCACAATAGCAAGTGCACAGGTGCACTGGTGCACTAGTGCACTTTGCCTAGTCCGGTCCCACGGGTTTGCCCGGGCTTGCCCCTTGTCTTGTTTCCAATGGTCAAAGGACAGGCAAAAGGAAGGCCAGGGAGGAAAAACCTGAGAATGTGAGGTCCGGCCCCAGACGACCCTTTGTAGGGTCATGGGGCCGGGAATTTGACAATAGCCATACCCAAAGCAAGCTAATAATACCTTCCATCTCTCTTTTGGCAAAGCTTTTGCCCGGTCTTCCATATTTGGATCATCCTGAAAATGAGTACCTGGAAGTGAAACTACTTTATCTCGCCACCCGTTCGTCACGCTTTAACGTGACTCACTTGAGCCACAGAGGAAAGCACATTGTTTTAGCAAAGTGCAAAGTTGATGACTTTTTGCGAAGTCATCAACATTCACGTGGGAACTTCGCGGGGTCGTCCTCCCTACGAATACAACTCCATTGCGCTCCACGCGATCACGGGTTTTTCCCTTCCTCCAGGTACTCTGAAATCGGTTTGCCATCCACAAACAGGTCTTCGATAACGCCGATCCCTCCTCGGATGCGCACTGCGATCCAGGCTCTCGGGCGGGTTGATGTTCGGGGTGCGGCTCTGTTTCGCCGCACCGCCCTCTCCGCCCTCGGTGCCACCTTCTCCTCCATATAAAATCGAGAGAAGGGAGGACGGATGCGGAGCTTGTCCCCGTTAACGCTGCGGACACGGGCCGAGACCCAGGCCTCTTTCCCCGCCGGCGGGCGGATGCCAGGATCCTTCATGTGAGCAAACCCTTCTCCGTCAACCATCACCGAGAGGAAAACTTTCTGACCCTTCCTGAACCCACTGCGCGCTCCGACAGTGTGCACCAGGTCTTCCTGCCCAAGTGCCACATATCGGCCACGGAAGGCATCGTATGGGTCTACCGGGGCGACCTGGAAAAGGAACCTCACCCCGCGGGAAAGGGCCAGTTCGCGCTGGGTCACGGTCCACCCGAGGCTCCCCAATTGCAGGAGGGCCAGAACGGCGAGGGCGGCAAGAGTCAAGCGCGAGCGGATCACGTCCCAGCCTCCCTTTCCCACCGCCGTGCGAGGAAGCGATTAACCACCAGAAAAGCGGTGCCGATGGCGATGAAGGTCAAGCCGCGGGCCAGGATTCCCATGTTACTGTCGAAGAATCTCAGGATGGCAAGGACAGCGATCAGCCCCATACCCAGGTTCAGGTCGGCCAGGCTGCGCGTGGCGGTTGAACGGCACAGATAATAGGCTCCCACCGTAAGACCGTACAGGTCGAAGGCCAGGGCTGCCCCTTTCGTCCCGAGGGTGGAACTCGCCTGCCCGATCGCCAGAATTGCCAGAGGCATGGCACCGAGCACGAACCCCTGGCGTGCGCGGCGTGTCCACCCCACCCAGAGGGCAGCCATCCAGCCGGCGGAGAACAGGGCAAAGAACACCCATCCGATGGCGGCCCACTCCAATCGGTGCCCTCCATGACGCAGGGTCCAGCGCCAGACGTCGGGATAGGTAATGGTCAGCAGCAGGGCCAGGGACCCGAAACGGCCAAGGACAAGGGCCGGATTCTTCCAGGACGAAGCAAGGTGTCCTGAAAGGACCTCCCCGGTGAGGTGCATCCCGGCGAGGAGAGCCGCCAGCCCGGTGAGGCTCCAGACCCCTCCGAGGCCCTGGAACAGGGCCGCCGCCGCGATCAAAAGTGACAAGAAACCCGCCCAGGCCGCGAGCGCCGTCGAGGGGAGTTCCAGAAACCGCAACAGGCGCCATCCCAGCCAGGGGACGAAGGCCGCCGCAAAAGCGAACCACGCCCATGGCGCCGCCATCGAGAAGCGGACGGCAAACCAGGCTGACAGGGTCCCCAGCCATACGACGGAAGCGCCGGCCGAATCGAGTAGGTAGACCACCGGCAGGGCGAACAGGGCCCAAGCGAAGAGGAAGGACTCGCCGCTCCCCTGGATGTTATAGGTCTGGCTCACCAGGGCGATGGACGCAGCCGAGGACAGTGTGTAAAAGATGCCGAGCCCCTCCCGCCAGGCCGCAGAACGCCTTCCCGTCCAGACGGCAAAGGCGGTAAGGGCAATGGCGGAAGCAAGGGGCAGGAAGGACAGAGCGGCCCGGGCGGCCCGTGGGAACTCGCTCCAGTTGTGGGCGATGACCAAGATGACACCTCCGCCCACTAAAAGCGCGCCTAAAGAGCTCAGTGCGGCCGACATCAGGCCGACCCTTGACGCTTCGGTTCCGTAGCGTTCGCGGAGCCGCTCGGCCGATGCGTCGTCGATCACCCCATCGGCCACCAGTGCCGGAAGTTCCTTCTTCAGATGCTGAACGAAGGCCCTACGGTTCATTTTTCTTTTCCCTCCCGCGTGGATATATTATCAGAGCATGAAGGTTTTGCAAACCTTCCCGCCCTGGTTTGCGCCGCCGAAGTAGGAATTCCGGTGTTCCTGATAATCCCGGTTTGAAATGCTATAATTCTCATTTGAATATCGATTGGTTTGGAATCTGGAGTTAACGAATAGCAGGAGTAGACCATGGGACACCTGGTCGGAAAGGACATATACAGGGACCTGGGCAGGAAGATCGACGGCCTCTCGGTGAGGACGCCGTGGAATGACACCTTGCACCAGATCCTCAGGGAGCTTTACTCAGCGGAGGAGGCCGACGTCGTCGTCCGCATGCCGTACCGGCTGTCCCGGTTCGAGAAGATCGTCCAGGCTACCGGGTACGACAGGACCAGGCTGCGGAACATCCTTGAGGCGTTGGCCGAAAAAGGCCTGGTCATCGACCTCCAGATCAGGGGAAGGGGCTACTACATGCCCTCGCCCATGGTCATCGGGATCTTCGAGTTCACCATGATGAGGACAGGGGGGGACCTCGACATGGCCGGGATTTCCAGACTTTTCAGTGAGTACATGGAAAAGGACGATATCTTCTGGGCGGCCAATTTCGCAAAGGGAGAGAAGGTCTCGGTGATGCGGACGGTGCCCTGGGAGGACACCATAAGAAATTCAGAGCGCGTCGAGGTCCTGGATTACGAGAAGGCCGCGGCCATCATCGGGGAATCGGACAGGTTTGCCGTGGGGCTGTGTTCCTGCCGTCACAAAAAGCACCACAGCGGAGAGAAGGAATGTGACGTCCCCACGGGCAAGTGCTCCACCCTCGGGAGATCGGCCGATTACATGATCCGGCACAACCTGGCAGGGGAGGTCTCCAGGACCGAGATGCTGGAAAACCTGGCCGAGTCCAGGGAGATGGCGCTGGTCATCAACGCCGACAACGTCCGGGACGGCTGTGAGTTCATGTGCCACTGCTGCGGATGCTGCTGCCAGGCTCTCGGGGGGATCAGCAGGCACGGCTACCCAAACACCGTCGTGACGTCCAGCTTCATCGCCCGATGGGATAAAAACACCTGCAACGGCTGCGGAGCCTGCGCAAAAGCCTGCACCATCGACGCCATCGAGATGGTGGAAAACGGTGTCCCCGACTCAGGCAGGAAGGCCGATCCTATGGTGGATGAGTCCATCTGTCTGGGCTGCGGTGTGTGTGCGCTTAAATGCAGACCCGGCTCCATGAAGCTCGTGAAACGCGACCAGCGCGTCATTCATCCGGAGAATATTTTCCAGCGGCTCATTCTCCAGTCACTGGAGCGGGGGACCCTTCAGAACCAGCTGTTCCCCGAGCCGGAGAACATGACCCACGCCTTCATGCGGGGGCTGGTGGGCGGCGTCCTGAAACTGCCGCCCGTCAAGGCGGCCCTCATGAGCGATCTGCTCCGGTCGAGGTTCCTGGAGACGATCCAGCGCGGGGCCCGGATTTAAAAAGCCGTAACGCATGACTGGTAGTCCCGGTTATTATTCAGCTTTCCTCAACCATGCTCATCCCCCGTTCGTCGTAACGCGTCCCTGCGGCCGCGCCCGGTATGGGGACAATATCCGCCCCCTGAGCCATGACCCAGGCCAACGCCAGCTGGGCGGGGGTGAACCCCTTTCGGGATGCGAGATCCCTGAGCCCCTCCAGAAGTCCAAGGTTACGCTGGAAATTTGCCTTTTCCCGGAACCTGGGAAAGCGCGCGAGGCGCACATCCCCTTCCTCGCTGGCACCGACCGTGTCCTCGATGGGGACTTCCGGGTCTACCCGGTGCTGGTAATAAAGGTCGATGTGCTCCATCCCCAGTCGCCTCAGGCTGCCCTCACATGCCGCACGGACATATTCCGGTCTTCCGCTGATGCCCTGGAAACTTTTGTCCTCCCCCCGGAGGATACCGAACTTTGTGGCGATGACGAAACGATCCCGCGCACCTGCCACCGCGCGGCCCACCAGCCCCTCGTTGTGTATTTCCTGGAGCCGGACCTCACATTCTCAGATTTTTGGTCCTTTATGTTGACCACGGATCAAAAACCGCCCTCAATTTCGGGAAGGGCGATGGTTTCATGCATTTCTCGTAAAGGAAGTGCACTTTACTTGGTCCGACCCCAGACGACCGCACGAAATCGACACCCTGTTCCGACGACTACGGAAAAAGTGGTCAGTTTGGATTGGAATGGGTGGTCAGTTTGCGTCGGAATACCCAGTCGGAGTCCAAAGGATGCCCAATCCCCGGCCTGACCCCGGTCATTCAATAACACCGGTTAGTAGGGAAATGTAATTGTCGTCAGTAGGGAAGTGTAATTGTCGCTGGCCAGACCACCTCTGTGGCATCAATTTTATTCAGCGATTTATTCTCACCATGGGGGTCAGAAATATGGAGGATTTTCATATTAAATTGCCTTAAATATATGTTCCCGATGATAAACTATGCTTTCCTCGGATAAGTGATGTTCAGGACGGACAGTGAACTGCGAATCCATCCCTAAAATTCTCAAGTCATCGCTAATAGCTATAGCGCCAAAATCGAATAGAACATGAATATTGGGTGAAAGGCAGAGAATATTATTCACCGTGTCTGGTCCACTGTGGGGACGACCAAGAGGTTTAATGTGACATGACTCAGCATAGGGTCCCGTGGGGGTTTGGAGCCTGGTCCCGCTAATTTGGCAGGTATGGTTGTAAAGCGCCTTTATGCTGTTCCCAGTCTCAGAATTACGTATAATTCTGGTTGTGTAAATACTCGTTCTTTTCGGTTGGGTTTGTCCGTAGGGAGGTTGTGCGCCGCTGGCCTGGCTGCTCAACACGTCGCTGGCGGTGATCTTAACTAGCCTGTATCTCCAAACTACAAAACCGTCTCGCCCTCTTTCGTGCCAACAGGCTTCAATGCGATATAACCCCCCGTATTTGTAGCCTTTTGGAGGAGCGTAGTCGGAATCTGCCTGATACCCACGATTAACCCTAATCGGAATACCTTCCCGAAAGTTATTAGCAAGATTGAGATTACCACCAGTCAATTGTTGGTCAGCAATTTGACGGCCAGTGTTGGCATCCCGTCCGCCTTCCCCAGTATAAATAATAGTATCCCCAAGATCTTCATCATCCACATAACCACCGGAAAGAACAATGGAGTATCCACCAGGAGCGATTCCTTTCATCAATCCCCTGTGAACATTCGCCGCATGAAGCGCTTTTCGGTCTTTAAATATCCTTCCTTCTTCAACTCCTGGGATTGTACCTTGCATGGTCCATTACCTCCCGTGCAATTAGTATATCCGCTTCTGATAGATCGTAATCCAGTAAATCCGCAGGCTTGACCCACTGAATTTCATTGTGGTCAGTCAATTTGAAATCACCAGAAATAAATTTTGTTCTGAAAGCAATGAGTTCAATGAAGATATGATCGTAATGGTGTTTATTGGAGCAGATGAATTCCCCCACCTCGACCTGGATGCTGAATTCCTCGGCCAGTTCCCTTTTCAAGCACTCCTCCGCCGATTCCCCAGCCTCAACCTTCCCCCCAGGGAACTCCCACTTGCCGGCGAGCTTTTGCCCGAGCGCCCGCCTGGCAATAAGAATCTTGCCGTCGTTTTCAATTATGGCACAGGTGACAATGGTCAATTAATACCCCATTCTTTAAAACCTGAGAATGTGAGCTTTGACCCCAGGCGGTCCATTATTTTAGGTGATACGGCTAGCTGATTTCCTCTCATTACCTAGTTAAACTACCAATTCAGAAGAAAAAATGCTCAATATTTTTGCAGACGGATAG
>JAADHJ010000055.1 GCA_013151915.1 Deltaproteobacteria bacterium | reverse complement strand
CGGGATTGCCGCGTCACTCTCGTCTATCTCGATGTTCCTCGCAATGACTTCGCTGGTCATTGAACCTTGAACCTTGAACGTTTTTTACCACGTTGAACGCTCTTTTTTGGACCCGCTTTTCCCCTCTGGACTCTGGACACTGGACTCTGGACTGACTTACCATGTTGAACGCTCTTTATCCCGTTGAACCTTGAACGTTGAACATTCTTTAACCAGTTGTCCCGGAAATATAACGCAATTGTTCACAGTAACTCAAGGAAGTTGTGGCGAAGGGTGTTGTGGAGGGGGGTGGATCGGGGATCAGCCCGTAATGGATCTTGAACGTTTTAGGTTTGGGGTCATCCTGGGAATGGGTGCCTGGATGCAGCTTCGCCCGGGATTGCCGCGTCACTCTCGTCTATCTCGATGTTCCTCGCAATGACACAGCGGCGTCACCGTGCGTACCCCCTACCTGTCATCGCGAGCTGTAACCCATGCGAAGCGATCCCGTAGCGGCCGGAGGGCGCCGTAATGCTCCTCGCAATGACTTCGCTGGTCATTGAACGTTGAACATTGAACGTTTTTTACCACGTTGAACATTCCTTACCCCGTTGAACCTGTTTTACCTTTCATATCCTGTAATCTTCACTGACCTGTGTTATGAGGCGGAACTCCTTTAAGATATCGCCGCGCAGGCGGTTGAAACTGGTGCCGGCGCGATTGCGGGGACGGGGCAGTTCATTATCCATGATCTGAAAGCCCTTGCCCCCCAGGTGCATGATGGCGATTCTGTCGAACAGGTAGACCGCTTCATCGATGTCGTGAGTTACGAAAAGGACGGTCATTTTCTTCTTCTCCCAGATCCCGTAAAGCTCATCCTGCATCCTGTAGCGGGTGAAGGTGTCCAGTGCGCTGAAAGGCTCATCCATGAGAATGAGCTCAGGTTCCACCGCGAGCGCGCGGGCGAGGGTGACTCTCTGTTTCATCCCGCCGGAAAGCTCATGTGGATGGTGGTTCGAAAACGATTCCATCCCCACAAGCTCCAGGTAGTCCATGCTGATCATGCGCCTTTCCTTCCTGCTCAATCTCCTACCCTCCAGTCCGAACTCGACATTGCCGAGAACGGTACGCCACGGCAGGAGACCGGATTCCTGAAAGATCATAATGGCGTTAGGTCCGGGGGACTCGACAGGGACACCCTTGGTGGTGACGCTCCCCGAGGTAGGCTTTTCAAAACCCGCGATAATGTTCAATAGCGTTGTTTTCCCACAGCCGCTGGGCCCCAGAAGGCAGAACAGTTCACCCTCCTGGATCGTAAGATTCAGGTACTTGAGGATGGTTTGAGCATTACCGTCCTTCTGCGTGAACCCTTTCGTCAAGTTCTTTACCACGATGATCGGTTCGCCTGAACCTCCGTCACGCCGTTCCATTATGTGCCCCCCATCTTATCTGGACCTTCTTCTCGATGAACTCCAGGGATTTGCTCAAAATCAGCCCCAGGCCGCCGATGAGAAGGATCGCCGCTATCACCACCTCGTAGCGCAGGCTGTTTCTCCCATCTATGATCATGTAGCCGAGGCCGGAGTTCACCCCCAACATCTCGCCGACTACCAGGAAAACCCAACCTGAACCCAGGGCTATCTGCATCCCGGTGACCATGTATGGAAAGGATGCGGGGATAATTATTTTGGAGAGGATGGCCCGCTCGGTCAATCCAAAATTACGTGCGACGTCTATGTACAACCGATTCACATGGTGAACCGCCGCCACGGTTGAGAGCAGAATAGGAAAGAAAGCGGCTATAAAAACAATGACCATGGTCGGCAGGTTTCCTATACCAAACCACAACACGATGAGGGGCAGCCATGCGATGGGCGAGATGGGCCTGAGAAGCTGGACGATGGGATCGAATGCGAACCACATACGGGAGTAGCGGCCGAACAGGAGGCCCAGCGGAAGGGCTGTGGCTGCGGCAGCCAGGTAGCCCGCGAAAAACCTGTACAGACTGATGCCGATATTTTCGGGAAGGGTTCCCTTTATCAGAAGATCCTTCAAGGTCAGAACAACACTCATCGGCGAGGGCAGCAGGTCGGCGGGGTAGTGACCACTGGCGATGTCCCAGATGATTATTATGATCACGGACGTGACCAGCGGGTAGGCGTATCTTTCGAATCTCTGCAAACTTTTCATTTCCACTGCCGCCCCCTGCCTTTACCCTTCGAATTCCTCTGCGAACCGGCCCCTGATAATCTCGTTGACGTTCACCTTCTGATGAAGGACTCCCATCTCCACGAGGTAATCATTTATCATGGCCAACTCGCCCGCATCGGGCTTCAGGTCGCTGTAGTTGGTCCACGTCAGGGCCTGTTTCCAGTATTTCTTTTCGACGCCGGTATATTTTTGAGCGGCGACGGTCGCCATCTCGGGATCGGCTTGGATATCCTTCCCGGCGCGGACAAAATACCGTATGAACTCTCTCATGGGCTCTTCGTTCGCTGTTATCGTGTCCGTAGTGGCTGCCACCCCGCAGCAGGTCCAATTTGGCCAGATGCTGTCGGCGGAAATGAGGATTTTGCCCTTTCCATTGAGCACCGACTGGCTGCCGAAGGGTTCGGCGACCACATAAGCGGCGATCTCCCCGGACGCGAGGGCTGCCGGCATGTCAGGAGGAGGCATCTCCCGGACACGGACCTGTGAGTATGGAATACCTTTATCCTTCAATGCCTTGTAAAGGAGGATGTTGTGCCCGGAAAGACGGTGCGGGATCGCCACCGTGCGGCCCCTCAGATCCTCGAGCCCGTTGATTTCAAGGGATGAGGTTATGAAATCCCCGTTCCTGTGGCTCAACGCGAGGATCTCGATCGGCAGACCTTTGATCTTGCTTGCCAGCACGATCTCGAACATGGTGATGGCTGCCTGGAGCTTCCCGGCATTGAGCGCCTCGGTGAGGTCGGGCCATGATGTGAACTTGACCGGTTCGATCTTGGCCTTTTTCATTTCACTGCCGTACTTCTCCATAAGAACAAAAAGCGGCCATGAATGGGTTATAGGCAGAAAACCCACCTTTATATTGGTCCTGCCGCTGTCGGTGGACCGGCTTTTTGTGTCCGAGCATCCGAGGAAAGACAGGGGCGTTCCCGCGGTCGCCAGGATGGTTATGCCGCTTGTTTTTAAAAATTTCCGACGTGTAATATTCATGATAACTCCTTTTAATATCGTTTCGCGCGGGGGCGGATCTTTAACTAACTCCATCCCTGTTTTCGAAGCTCCAGCCGCTTTCGATGCAGGTGCATATTAACGATCTGCGCGGCAAGTATCGGATCCGATTCCGTAAAGACCTGTGCACCGACCCTGTTGATAAGGCCGTCCTGGCTGAAGAAGTCCGCGACATCATTGCCGCACCGTTCAAGGTCATCCGGGTCGTCACCGGAAGGTTTAATGATGGGCTGAGGGATGTGGCCCGGAAACCCGATGGTGTTGCTGATGCCGTGGACAAGGAAGGTCACCCCCTGGCCCAAGGTTTTCTCGTTCCCCGGTTCCGGACCGATGAACATGAAAGGCATGTCGTGTATCTTCAATCCCGCTGCTTCTGCCAGGGTTATGAACAATCTTAAAGAGCGCGCATTGTCGACACAGCCGCCCACAGCGAGGGCGGGCGGTATTCCCAGCTTCTCTAAAAGGACGCGCGTATCATGCGGGGCCATTTCGGAGGCGTCAGGAGCGCAAAGCCCTGCATTTAAAAGCGCGTGGGAACAGCACCCGGTGGTGGTAAGAAGGACACCGGCCGCGATTAGTTCCCTGGCGATGGTCACGTGGTTGCTCTCGTAGGGCACCTTTGGTGTGTTGCATCCCACGATGGTGCATATCCCCTTGAACTTTCCGGTTTTGAGCAGCTCCACCAGGCGGTCCGCGCCGCCGAACGCTTCTAAAATGGCCTCGTAACTCCATCCTACGAGAGCTTCGGTCCTGTAGTCGGGGATGTGGATATTGCGCCTTTTCCTGCGGCCGAAGGACTCCACGGCACTGCGGGCGACATATAACGCGTTGTCGTCTAATGATCCGGGGTCTTCCGGGTCGAAGGGCACATGAACGGCTCCGGGAATCCGGTTGGATCTGCACGTCGTGATTATCTCCGTCCCGAAGCAGTCCGCTGTGATTTTCATGCCCGGTATGATGCACTGCATATCGACGATCACGGTATCCACGGCGCCGGTACCGATAGCGAGTTCCTGCCCCAGGATATTGGTCACAGTCGGTATGCCGTGACGCGCAAGGAGTTCCTCTCCCGTGCAGCACATCCCGCCCAGAACGATTCCTTTGGCCCCCAACTGCCTGGCCAGCGACTGGATCTCGGGTGTGTGGATCTTCTCCAGGATCTTTTCCACCATAACAGGGGAGTGGCCGTGAAGGAGGATGTTGACATGATCCTCCTTGAGGACTCCGAAGTTCACCACTGTTTTTCGTGGCCGGGGTATTCCGTAGAGAATCTCCGTCGCGAGGGACGTCCCGAAGAGGGTGGAATAGCAATAGGCCAGCGCTGAGCGGAGTTCCTGGTCCACGAGGGCCATCCAGTCCGAGCAGGCGCCGAGAGTAGTCATGTGCAGGGCTTCCATTATCTCGTAAGCTGACGATCGGGGCAGGATATCGAGCTTCCGCCAGAGGTCCCTGTTTTCCTGTCCGGCGTACGCTTCCAGCAGCCGGAGTTCACCTTTCTTCATTTTTCCCAGGTCTTCAAGAAGGATTTCGGCGATCTCGCCCGCAATCGCCTCGATCTTGCGGTTTTCGACCTCAATCCCAAGGCGGCCGGCCATCTCGAAAACCCGATCCTCACCCTTGATCTTTATATCTACGGTCCCGTCCCTGACCGCCATGATGGTGAGATATATTTCATGTGCATGACGGGCGTGTGCGGCAAGGCCGGAAACAAGCGCGCGCAGCAGGTTGCCCATAACGATCAGGTTCATGTCTTTTCCGCAGACCCCGTGTGTGGATTTACGGCTGATCGTGCATGGACCCCACTGACACATCCGGCAGCATGTGCCCTGCAGGCCGAACTTGCACTGGGGCTGCTGAGCTGCGAAACGATCCAGAAAAATCGGAACCCCTTCTTTTTGCAGCTTCGTTATCAATTCCTTTGCCGCGGGGTTGGGAGTGCGTTTCAGCACCTCATCCTTTTCCGGCATATTCGTGTTCAAATACAAGTACTTGTAACTCAACGGAGTATCCTCCCGGACAGCTCTTCACGACGACTCTATCCAACGCAGAAAACCACATAAATAGCGATGAATTAATCGCACGAAGGAGATTTAAACACAAGTATAGTGTGGTAATATGTTATTCTTGTCTGTATTTGTCAAGTAAATTATTAAAGTATACCTTGGCTATATCCCATAATTTACTAGGGTTGTTGTTTTTAGGGGACGTAGTTAAGTTGTTAAGTTGTTGACGCAATCCCCAACAACTTAACAACTTAACTACGTCCCCCAACAGTGGACACGCGTTTTATTACCTACTATAAAGAACCTATGGCCTTCCGGCATGGATTCTGGACAATTGCAATCGTCTTGCTTCTTCTCCCCCTGGCGCACCTGCCGGGTGCCCTTGCCTCCGATATCCCTCTTGATTCCCCTCTCTATCCCATGTTGGACCGGTATTGGTCCGAGGGCATGCTCGATGTCTATCGCCCCGACCAGGGCCCCATTTCCAGCCGGGAGGCCGGGGACCTCCTGGATGCACTGGACGATCCCGGAAACCTGAAAATTTTTCTTCCCGGCGGAAAGGTCTCCGTCATACCCCGTATCGGGTGGGAGGGAGGTGACGAGGGGTTCGTCCCCGACAACCGTTCAGGCATACCGGTGTCCGGCGGTTTAGTCACCGGCGGCGAATTCATCCTGAACGTTCATCGGTTCTCCCTCTTTGTCGACGGGAGGCTTCCTCTGACCGATAGTGGGGATCGGTTTTTCAAAGAGGCCTACGGGCAATTCCGCTGGGGCAAGCTCCAGTTCACCTTGGGCAAGGAGAACATGTGGTGGGGACCGGGCAGGAGGGGAAGCCTTCTCCTGACCGACAACGCCGCACCCCGCAAGGTGTTCCGCCTGGACAACTACCCCGATTTTACGCTGCCCGGTTTTCTTAAACATCTCGGCGGCGTCCGCGTTTCCTTCTTCCTGTCGCGCCTCGACGATGACCGCCCCGGTTTTGTCCCTGACCCCATCATGGGAGGGCTGAAGATCGGCTTTTCACCCAATCCAAACCTCATATTCTCACTGAACCGCACCTTCCTTTTCGGCGGGGAGGGGAGGGACGAAGATTTTGGCGCCTTTATCGATGTCCTGCTGGGCCGGCCGGGCAGCGAGTCGGCCTCGGCTTCGCAGAACGTCATCGGCAACCAGATAGCCGGCTTCTCCGTTATCTGGAGGACCCTGGCCGACGCCCAGCCGTTTACCCTCTACGTGGATGGCGCCGGAGAGGACGCTGCCGGATGGACACCGTCCAAGTGGGCCTTCCTGGGGGGTGTCTACCTTCCGCGTATCGGACAATCGGAGATGTTCGATGTGCGTATCGAGGCGGCTTCCACAGATCTGGGCTACTCCGGCTGGTACACGCATGCGGATTACCCTTATACTTACAGAGGCCGTCTCATGGGGCATCCCATGGGCGGGGGCGCCGAGGACCTTTATGTCGAACTGGGCGCCTACCCGGTCCCGGCTTCGAGGCTGGCGTTCACTGTCGCAAGGACGAGGGAGATAGACCCGGGGGGAGGGCACGACATCCTCATGACGTGGGGGTTGAAGGGAGACCTCTGGACCCTGCGGCGAACCGTCACCCTGCAGTGGGTCAGAAAGGACAGGGAAGGTCCCGCCGCGGTTCCGGATGAGGGGGATCTCTTTTCGATGACGGTGAAGTTCAGGTTGTAGGGCGGTTGCGGAATGGATCTGCACCACATGACACGGCATGTTGAACAAAGATCTTGTGGATCTTCTCCCACTTTTTATCACGCATTTTCTAACCCTGGCAAAAATGTTTACTCAATAATATAAACGTGTTAGGGGAACTGTCCACAGTTTCTGTAAATTGATGCTTAGGGGACAGGCAGTTTACGATTCTGACAGTGAGGACTATAATGAACAGAAAGATTTTTGTTCAAATTCCGGCAAATCATCCATCCGGCGGCATCAAGGTTGCCAATCAGTTAGTCAATCTATTTCGAGAACATGCCTATGAATCATT
>JAADHJ010000054.1 GCA_013151915.1 Deltaproteobacteria bacterium | reverse complement strand
GAACCGCAGAGAAAGGCTTGGGTTTAGTCAAAACCTGATCCATTATTTTACTTTGCGGCCCTTTGCGGCAGCGCCTGAGAGTGGCGCCCTCAGTGGCCCTCTGCGATAAAACCTGTGCTTTAGAGCTGTAACGCAGAGTTACGCAAAAAAGTCAGGTGAGGGGAATATTTTTTTGATTTAACCCTGCCTGCCGGCCGTAGCTTCAGCGACGGCTGGTGAAACCCCGTGGGGCAGCCTGTGAGCGGCTGCACTGTGGTGAAATAACCAGGGTCTGGGATCTAGCCATTTCATCACGTTGGACACTGGACTCTGGGACTAGTTGAATCCGTTGGACATGATCCAACCCCTTGTCTCAGCCCTCCGGACCATGTAAGTTGCATCTCGTGGATTCCAATGAAAAAACAGTTCTGGTCACCGGCGGCGGCGGATACATCGGCAGCCACACGTGCAAGGCCCTGGCCGAATCCGGATACACTCCCATCTCCTACGACAACCTCTCCACCGGCCATGCGGAGTTGGTGAAATGGGGTCCTCTGGAAGTTGGGGATGTAGGTGATGCGAAGAGGGTAAAGGAGGTTCTGGAAAAATACCGCCCCTCCGCCTGCATCCACTTCGCTGGGTACATCCAGGTGGGTGAATCGGTTCTTAATCCGGGTAGGTACTATCAGAATAACGTGTCGGGGACCCTTGTCCTGTTGGAGGCGCTTCTGGAATCCGGTGTGATGGGCTTTATCTTTTCGTCCAGCGCGGCGGTGTACGGGACTCCGCAAACTTCGCCCATCCCTGACGATCATCTCCTGACCCCCATCAACCCCTACGGCGAGTCGAAACGCATTGTGGAGGGCATCCTGGGTGATTTCGGGACCGCCCACGGGATGAGGTCCGTCTCCCTGCGGTATTTCAACGCGGCCGGGGCCGACCCGGACGGGGAATCGGGCGAGCTGCACGATCCGGAAACCCATCTGATCCCTCTTGTTCTCCAGGCGGCCATTGGGAAGAGGTCCGACATCACCGTATTCGGAGACGACTACGGAACGCCGGACGGGACCTGTCTGCGGGATTATATCCATGTCACCGACCTCGCGAGGGCACATGTCCTGGCGTTGGAAATGATCGGCTACGGCGTTACGGCCAGGGCCTTCAACCTGGGCAATGGAAAGGGATTCTCCGTTATGGAGGTGATCCGGGAAGCCGAACGGATAACGGGGAAAAGGATACCGGTTGTCCTGGGAGGCAGGAGGAGAGGTGATCCGCCGGTCCTCGTGGCCGATTCCTCAAGGGCAAGGGTGGAACTGGGGTGGGCGCCTCGGTACCCCGGCCTGGATGAAATCATCGGGACAGCGTGGCGGTTCTATTCAGCGCGGGAAACGGTGGAAAAGTGATCATTGAAAAACCCCGGTCGAATAGATTAGGATGCCTGGTGTTCCGATCAGCAGGAAAATGCCTGTGCTCATACTTGTAACCAACGACGACGGTGTCAACGCCCCCGGCATCCAGGCCCTTGCCAGGGCCATGATGGGGCTGGGCAGGGTTGTTGTCGCCGCTCCGGACCGGGAACGCAGTGCCGTAAGCCACTCCCTGACCCTGCACCATCCGCTGAGGATTGAAAGGGTAGGGGAGGATTGCTATTCCGTGGACGGCACCCCCACGGACTGTATCCATATGGGCGTCCACGTAATCCTCAAGGGCCAAAAGCCCGACCTGATCGTATCAGGCATCAACAGAGGGGGTAATCTTGGCCACAACATCACCTATTCGGGGACGGTCTGGGCGGCCATAGAGGGAAACCTCATGGGGATACCCTCCTTCGCCATGTCTCTCGTTGAGGCCGGGAACCTGGATTATGAACCGGCGGGACTCTTTGCCTTGAAGATCGGCCGCTGGGTCGAACGCAACGGCCTTCCCGAAGGCACTATACTGAACATCAATGTTCCCGATAATCCCCGGCAGGACCTGGAGAGGTTCACCGTTACCCGGCAGGGCCGCCGTCAGTTCCTCGATAGCGTTGTCGAGAAGAAAGACCCGAGGGAACGGCCCTACTTCTGGATAGGGGGAGACCAACTCCCCGTGGAGGACGACGCCGAAACCGATGTGGGCGCCGTCGGCCGGGGATATATCAGCGTAACCCCCCTACACTCGGACATGACCGACTATAATGCGCTCGGCGCCATACGCTCCTGGGACGGGGGCCGGGACGGAGAGGATAATACTTGAACCGAAAGGCCGAACGACTCGACTGGGCCAGGAAAAAGATGGTCGAAAGCCAACTCGTGCCCAGGGGGATAAAGGACCCACGGGTGCTGGAAGCCATGAGAAAGGTCCCGCGGCACCTCTTTGTGCAGGAGACCCAACGGGGAAGCGCTTATGAAGACTACCCGCTTCCCATAGGCGAGGGCCAGACCATATCCCAGCCTTACATGGTGGCCCTTATGACGGAGGCTCTGAACCTCACCGGGGAGGAGTCTGTCCTCGAGGTCGGGACGGGGTCGGGATACCAGACTGCTGTTCTGGCGGAGCTTGCCTGCAAGGTCTATTCGGTTGAGAGAATCCCATCCCTGACGGGGCAGGCCCGGAAGACCCTTGACTCCCTGGGCTATAAAAACGTTCTCGTTCGCCTCTCGGACGGCACCCTGGGCTGGCCGGAGTACGCCCCTTTCGATCGCATCATAGTGACCGCCGGCGCGCCGTCCATCCCGGAACCCCTCGTGGAACAGCTCGTTGAGGACGGGATCCTGGTCGTGCCGGTGGGCAGCAGCCTCAGCCAGGAACTTATCCAGTTGACCCGGTACCGGGACGGTTCTATCAGGAAGAGGAAGCTGGGCGGCTGCGTTTTTGTCCGGCTCGTGGGAAAACACGGCTGGGAGGTGAATGGCCGATGAGCGGACTCGTCCAGTGGGTCATCGCCTGGTCCCAGAGTCCGTCGAGCGTCATTGCCCTCTTCGGGCTGGCTTTCGCGGAATCCTCGTTCTTTCCCATTCCTCCTGACGTGCTGCTCATCGCCATGGCCCTGATTCGTCCCAAGGAGGCTTTTGTCTTCGCCCTTGTCTGTTCCGCCGGGTCCCTTCTCGGGGGTATATTCGGATACTTCCTGGGTTGGCTGGGAGGGCGGCCATTGCTTCACCGGCTTTTTTCCGAGGCGAAGATCAACATGGTCAGGGACGCCTATGAGAAGTATGAGGTGTGGGCTATCGGCATCGCGGGCTTTACCCCCATTCCCTACAAGGTATTCACCCTGTCGGCCGGCACCTTTGCCATCCCGTTTCTGCCGTTTGCCACGGTCTCGGCCATAAGCAGAAGCGCCCGGTTTTTCCTGGTGGCGGGGTCCATATTCTTTTGGGGTGAGGAGATGAAGGTCCTTATCGAGAGGTATTTCAACTGGTTCACCCTGGTTTTTGTGGCGCTCCTTCTGGGCGGGTTTCTTATCCTGAAGCCCCTTTTCAAAGGGAACAGGCGGCAGACGGAGGAGAATTGAACCCGTGAAATTTAATATTCGACTGGGCATTCTGATTCCTGTTATCATGCTCGTGGCCGCTTGCGCCCAGAGCGGGGGAGTACGCCGGGATAGCGGGGCTCCAGGGCACCCGGGATACTCTGCGGACTTCGGAGGCGTTTATCACACCGTGGAAAAGGGCCAGACCCTCTGGCGTATTGCGAAATCCTACGGGGTGGAACTAGAGACCCTTCAATGGGTTAACGGTATTGAGGATGTCACGGCCATTCCGGTTGGCCGAAAGCTCTTCATACCGGGGGCCAGGAGGGTTCTGCATGTCGAGCCCTATCACCCCGGCCGGGTGCCGGCGCCTTCCCCGGGGGTCATCAGGATCGCGTGGCCCCTCACAGCTTCTCCTTCCTCCGGGTTCGGGCCCAGGAAGGGGAAAAACCACCAGGGTATCGATCTCCCTGCACCCATCGGGACACCCGTCAGGGCGGCGGCCGACGGAAAGGTGGTCTACAGCGGCCATGGCATGAAAGGATACGGAAATGTGGTTGTCCTCAAACATGCCCGGGAAATATCGACTGTTTATGCTCATAACTCGGTCATCCTTGTGAAGATGGGCGACCGTGTCAAAAAGGGGCAGATCATTGCCAGAGTCGGCAAGACCGGATGGGCGACGGGGCCCCATCTCCACTTTGAGGTACGCTTGCGTGGGGTTCCCGAGAATCCTTTGGCGTACCTTCCACGAACCTCTTGACGGCAAAGGAGAAGTGCCAGAATATCGGGGGATATGGGCGGAAAAAAGGACGAATCGATTTCCGGGGATCCTGCAAACAAGTCCAAACCTCTAAGAAAAACGCTGGATGTTTCGAAGGACCCCATAAGGATATACCTCCAGGAGATACGGAGGACAAAGCTCCTTCGCCCTGAGGAGGAGCTGGAACTCGCCAAGCGCGTTTCTCAATTTGACGATGAAGCCAGACGTGAGATGATCGAATGCAATCTCCGTCTGGTGGTCAACATAGCGAAAAGGTACATCCACCGGGGGCTGCCGCTTCTCGATCTCATCGATGAGGGTAATCTGGGGCTCATCCGGGCTGTCGAAAAGTTCGACTACCGGAAGGGGTTCAGGTTCAGCACATACGCCACATGGTGGATTCGTCAGGCGGTTGAGAGGGCGATCGTCAATCAGGCGCGGATTATCAGGCTGCCTGTGCACGTGTCGGAGGCCATCAACAAGGTCCTGAAGGCGGAGCGCCAACTTGTCCGGAAATTAGGCAGGGATCCTTCCCCGGAGGACATATCCGAGCATCTTGATATGCCCCTTTCCAAGGTCCATAACATCCTTCAGTTAGTCAGGCGAACATCCTCCATCGACACCCCTGTCGGTATTGAAGACAAACAGGAATTGATTGATCTTATCGAGGACAGAAACACGGTTCCCCCCTCGCAGATGGTCGAGGATGAAAAGAGGGTCGCATTAATTTATGGGTGGCTGGACGAGCTTAATAAAAACGAAAAAGATATCATTATCATGCGTTTCGGGTTGGACGACGGGGAACCGAAGACCCTGGAGGCTATCGGGCAGAACTACGGTGTGACGAGAGAGCGGATCCGCCAGATCGAAGCGACGGCGTTAAGGAAACTGAAAAGGATCACAATCAGGTCCAATATTTCTCTGGATGAAATAATTTAGAAAAACCGCTGAACCTGGAACGTGTTCCAGTGTTCAACGTTCAATGTTCAATGTTCAATGTTTAACGGGGTAAAATAGCTAGACCCCAGATCCCAGACCCTGATTATTATACCACAGTGCAGCCGCAAGCTCCCCTCGATAGGCTCCCTTCGACTAAGCTCAGGACAGGCGGAGGGCGCCACTCTCAGGCGCTGCCGCAAAGGGCCGCGCAAAGTAAAATAATGGATCAGGTTTTGACTAAACCCAAGCCTTTCTCTGCGGTTCTCCGCGGCGCGGCCGGGGTTGGCCGCCTTTGCGTAACTCTGCGTTACAGCTCTAAAGCACAGGTTTTATCGCAGAGGGCCGCGGAGGGCGCCACTCTCAGGCGCTGCCGCAAAGGACCGCAAGTTAACAAAGTTTCGCGAAGCTGAATTCTCTTTGCAGCTTCCGTCTTCGCTCTTCGAACTTCGCCGCGACAAGTCGCCCGGGATTGCCGCGTCACTCTCGTCTGCCTCGATGCTCCTCGCAATGACACAGCGGCGTCATCGTGCGCACCCCCTCTGTCATCGCGAGCTGAAACTATGCGAAGCGATCCCGTAGCGCCCGAAGGGCGCCGTGATTCTCTTTGCAGCTTCCGTCTTCGCTCTTCGAACTTCGCCGCGACAAGTCGCCC
>JAADHJ010000053.1 GCA_013151915.1 Deltaproteobacteria bacterium | reverse complement strand
CAGCTCCGCCCGGGATTGCCGCGTCACTCTCGTCTCCCTCGATGTTCCTCGCAATGACACAGCGGCGTCATCGCACGTATCCGCCATCTGTCATCGCGAGCTGTAACCCATGCGAAGCGATCCCGTGGGCGGCCGGAGGACGCCGTGACGGCCTTTTCAGCTCCGCCCGGGATTGCCGCGCCACGGTTTCACTCGGGCTCGCAATGACAGCAATAATAAAGGTACGCATTAACCGGATGAACCCTAAATCTAAACCGGGTTTGGGTTAAAACCTTATCCGCGTCCATCTGCGTTAATCCGCGGTAAGTGACTTTAAGACTTATTGGCCGCTGATGCCGGATCTCACCTTGTTTTGATTTACTCGGGAACAATCTCTTTCGCCCATCGAACAAACCTTTCAGCCTGCTGGACGAGATGATCGGCATCTTTGGAAGTCCGCAGGTACTCATTGGCTTTCGAGAGATATCTCCCGACTATTTTATCACATTGGACCCATCTTCGTCCTGCGGACTACGACGTGGCAGGCGTTGGACATTGGACATTGGTCTCCGACACCTGGCCCTGGCGGGAGAGCCTCGAAATCCCTTGACGAATCCGGCGGTGTTTATTACCTTTAATCACTTGATTTTTAGGGCATTTTAGCCATATTTCGTGGGCAGGCGTGTGCTTTACCCGGCCTGTCCGAGGGGTGTTAATGGATAACGAAGGCCAGAACGAAAACCGCATCTATCAACAGCGCAGAAACAAGGTGGATGAGGTCCGGCGCCAAGGCGTCAACCCCTACCCAAACCATTTTAAAAGGGGACACCTGGCCGAGGACGTGCGACGGGAGCTCCATGGGCTTTCTCCCGAGGAAATCGAAGAGATCGGGAAGGAATTTTCATTGGCCGGAAGGGTCGTGGCCATACGAAACTTCGGGAAAGCGGCTTTTTTCCAGATCGAGGACTCCTCCGGCCGTATCCAGGGGTTCATAAAGAAGGACGTGATTGGGGATGAGGAGTTTGGGCATTTCAAGCTCTGGGATGTTGGTGATATCGTTGGGATCAGGGGGAAGCCGTTCGTAACCCGGACCGGGGAACTGACCATCCTCACTGCCCAAGCCCACCTTCTGACCAAGTCGGTTCGTCCCCTGCCGGAGAAGTGGCACGGCCTGAAGGATGTGGAAACCCGGTATCGCCGGCGTTATCTGGATCTCATCGCCAACAGTGACGTACGGGATGTATTCAGGGCGAGGAACCGCCTCATCCGGAACATCCGGAGCTATCTTGACGAAAATGGATTCATGGAGGTCGAAACCCCCATGATGCAGCCGATTCCAGGTGGAGCCGTGGCCAGGCCCTTTGTCACGCATCACAATACCCTCGACATGGACCTTTACCTGAGAGTCGCACCTGAACTTTACCTCAAAAGGCTGGTCGTCGGGGGGTTCGAAAGGGTCTACGAGTTGAACAGGAACTTTCGTAACGAGGGGATCTCCACCATGCACAATCCCGAGTTCACGATGCTGGAGTTCTACATGGCATATGCGGATTACCGGGACCTTATGGATTTCACCGAGGATTTTCTCAGGAACATCGTCCTGGGAGTCCTTGGTGCGACGGTGGCGACCTATCGGGGCCAGGAGATCGATTTCGAAAAAGCTTTTACCAGGCTGTCCTTCAGGGAGGCCGTCCTGCGGGTGAAAGGGTTTGAGGAGTCGTTTTTCGACAGCCATGAGGGTGCCCTGGCTTTCGCGAGGGACAACGATGTCCCCGTCAACGACAAGGATCCGGTTGGGAAGATCAACATGAAAGTTTTCGAGCATTTCATCGAGTCGACCCTCGTCGATCCCACCTTCATCTTTGACTATCCTATTGACGTATCTCCCCTTTCAAGACGCAGCGACGAAAATCCCGGAATCGCGGAGCGTTTTGAGCTCTTTATTTCGGGGATGGAAATAGCCAACGGGTTTTCCGAGCTTAACGATCCCAGGGATCAGGAGGAGCGTTTCCAGCGCCAGGTGGCCGAGAGGGAAACCGGCGATGAGGAGGCTCACCGCATGGACTCGGATTACATTTGCGCCCTGGAGTTCGGGCTGCCTCCCACTGCGGGCGAGGGGATAGGCATCGACCGGCTTGTCATGTTGATTACCGATTCGCCCTCCATCAGGGATGTCATCCTCTTTCCCCACCAGCGCAGCGTTGAACCTTGATGACTTCTCTTGAAGTCATCAACGCCCCCACTTGGGGGCGTGCAAATCGAGGATTTGTGAGGAAAGTGAAAATGACACTTTTCGCTTTGCGTAGAGTAAAAAACCATTCATGGACTTTTTATGACATTGTCAAGATTAGGGTGGAGCGTTGAAACACATCTTTGAATGGAAGGTGGCCTTAGGCCACATCCGGTCCCGCAGGCATCATGCATTCATCTCCCTGATCACCGTTATCTCCGTCCTCGGGGTGGCCATCGGGGTTGCCGCCCTTGTTACGGTTATCGCTGTCATGACGGGGTTCTCCACCTACATGCAGGACCGTATCCTGGGAACCACATCTCATATCCTTATCCAGGGGCCGGCGGCGGGGATAAAAGATGCGGATAAGATTCTGAACATCGTTTCAAGCAGGAATGATGTCGTTGCAGCGTCGCCATTTATCGCGGGACAGGCCCTCATCAAGTTCGAGGGGGATGTCACTGGGGTAGTAGTTCGCGGGATCGATCCCGCGAGTGAAGGTGGCGTGACCGATCTCTCGGGTAAAATGACCATTGGATCCATCGACAGTCTGGATGAAAAGGGTATAGTCATCGGTATCGAGATGATGCGCATCCACGGTCTGAAACCCGGGGACACGGTTACATTGGTTTCACCATCCGAGACCTCCTCACCGTTCGGGATGATCCCCCGCATGAGGCAGTTCAGGATAAAGGGTGTCTTTGATACCGGAATGTACCAGTACGACACCGGTCTCGTCCTGATGACGCTGGGGGCCGCTCAATCTTTTTTCGGCATGGGTGACAGGGTGACCGGGGTTGAGGTCAAGGTCCGGGATATCTACCGGGCGGGCAGTATCGCCGCCTCTTTGCGGGGTGACCTGGGACCCGGCTACAGGGTGCGGGACTGGCGTGAGATGAACCGAAACCTCTTCTCGGCGCTCAAACTCGAGAAGATGACCATGTTCGTTATCCTTGTCCTTATCATCATAGTGGCGGCGTTCAACATTGTTGGAACCCTCATTCTGACGGTCATGGAAAAGGGGAAGGATATCGCCATTCTCAAGGCAATGGGGGCTACCAGGGGCGCGATAGGAAGAATATTCATGCTTGAAGGGCTTATAATAGGCCTGTCGGGGACGTTCCTCGGGCTTCTCCTGGGTCTTGCGCTCTCCTGGACCCTGGCGAACTATCACCTGGTCGAATTACCCAGCAGCGTCTATTATGTCACTACCATCCCGGTTCGGGTCAAGTTTCTGGATGTAGCCGCCATTTCCATCTCAGCCGTGGCGGTCAGCTTTCTGGCCACACTGTACCCATCCAGAAGGGCCGCTTCTCTGGACACGATAGAGGTCCTGCGGTATGAGTAATCTCACATCCCAGCCGATTCTGCGAACCGAGGGTCTTTGCAAGACGTTCCACAAGGGAGGCAGGGACATCCATGTCCTGGCGGGGGTGGAATTTACCCTTTCAGCGGGGGAGATCGTAGGAATCCTTGGAGCTTCAGGGACCGGGAAGAGCACGCTTCTACACCTCCTGGGAGGTCTTGACAGACCCGATGGTGGCCTTGTCCTTCATCGCGGGAGGGATATTTTTGCCCTTTCAGATGCAGAACTGGCCGGGTTCAGAAACCAGGAGATCGGTTTTGTCTTTCAGCTGCATTATCTGTTATCCGAATTTACCTGTCTTGAAAACGTCATGATGCCGGGTATTATCGCAGGTGGAGATTGGAAGATAGTCCGTGAAAAGGCTCGAAGTCTGCTCGCCCAGGTTGGTCTTGAAGGCCGGATGGAACACCGGCCCGGCGAGCTTTCGGGCGGGGAACAGCAGCGGGCAGCCGTGGCGCGGGCGTTGGTGAATGATCCGGCTCTTATTCTGGCGGATGAGCCGACAGGCAACCTGGATGTCCGTACAGCCGAATCGGTACGGAGCCTTTTCCTCGATCTCAACAACCAGTTTGAAACCACCTTTCTGGTTGTCACACACAACCGGGAGTTGGCTGCCGGATTCCACCGTCGTTTCCTTCTTAAGGACGGCGTTTTAAACCAGGAGGCGTAGGTGGTGTCCAGAACTGTTGCTCCCATCATGATGGCATTCCTTGTCCTGGCGTTTCTCGTTTCCGGGGGGGCTGCTGCTGCGGAAAGGGCCATCACTTCACTGGACATTGAAGGGTGTTTACGGGTGGACCCGAGCAGTGTCGAGGGAGCTTTGGGGTGGAAAATCGGTGATCCGTGGAGCCCCGACATGGCAACAAAGGGTGTTAAGGCCATCTACGGTATGGGAATGTTCAGCCGCGTCAGAATAGATGACCAGGAGACCGATGGAGGTGTGGCCGTCAAGGTAACGGTAAAGGAATATCCCATGATCATCGGGGTGTCCGTGACCGGCAACCACGCATTGGATCAATCGGAATTGAAAAAGAAGCTTACGCTCAGGAGCTTCGGTTTTTATGACCCTGCCCGGTTGAAAACAAATGAGGAGATTATTCGCGACGCCTACAGGAAAAAGGGCTATTACGACGCTGAGGTTCATGGGGACGTCGAGGAGTCGGGGAAAGGGGTCAAAATTATTTTTTCGGTCAAGGAGAATGACAAAACCTATGTTCGCGAGATTGACATTCTCGGCAACAGGGCCCTGGATGACAGGAAGGTCCTGAGCGTGGTTCAGGCCAAGGAATTGGGACCTCTGTCGTGGATCAGCGGCTCCGATGTCCTTGACCAGGCCCTCATCGATGACGATCTGAAGAGGATTCACCTTCTTTACCTGGATAATGGGTACCTGGATGTTGAGGTGACGGGACCGGAGGTGCGGGTGCATCCCGAGGGCGGCCTTTACGTTTCGATCCGTGTCTCCGAAGGCAATCAGTATACCATAGGAAAGCTGCTCTTCTCAGGGGACTGGAAAGGCGTCCCGGAGTTCCGGCGCAGCGAGATGGAGGAAAAATCCGGCGATATTTTCAAGCGCAGCACACTCCTTGATGACATCCGCATGCTGGAAAATTCCTACAGGGACCAGGGATACGCCTGGGCGAAAATCGATCCCAGAATGACCAAATCTTCCCGAAAGGGGGTTCTGGACATCGATCTGCACCTTACCCGGGGTCCGTTGGTGAGAATTCGAAGGATCAACATTACCGGAAACATCAAAACGAGGGATTATGTTGTAAGACGAGAGGTAAGGCTGGCGGAGGGTGAACTGTTCAGCCAGAAGAAACTCGATGATTCCAGGCGGTTTATCAGGGCTCTGGGTTTCTTCGGCAAGGTGTCCGTAAGGGTGGAAAAAGTCGGCGATAATGAAGCGGACATCCAGATCAAGGTGGAGGAGAGTTCAAGCGGGACCTTGTCGGCCGGGATGGCATACTCATCGGTGGATGGGCTGGTAGGAACCCTTCAGTTGGCCCAGGGCAATTTCTCCGGCCGGGGACAGCAGGCCAAGCTGAACATGGAGCTTGGGTCCGGTTCCAACACCTACAGCATAAGCTTCACCGAACCTCGGCTTTTCTCGGGCAACTACTCCCTGAGCCTCAATCTTTTCAATACCAGCAAAGATTATACGAACTACACCCAGGACAGCAACGGAGGCGGCATCAGGATGGGCTACAGGTATTCGGATTTTTCAAGCCTCCAGGTCAGCTACAAACGGGTCAAATACAATGTTTATAATGTAGACACCAGCGCGTCGAACCTCATTAAGGAACAGGAGGGCGGAAGCACCACTTCATCCGTTGCCCTAAGTTACAGATATGATTCAAGGGATATACCCATGAATCCCAGTAACGGTTTTTTCTTCAGGATCTCCAGCGAAGTTGCGGGGGGAGGCCTTGGCGGCACCAACGACTTCTTCCGAAACAGCGCTCAAGCGAGCTATTTCAAACCCATATACGGGGACTTGATAGGATCGGTGCACACTGAGGTGGGCATAATAAACCCTTACGATGGGGATACCGTGCCTGTTTCAGAGCGATTCTTCATGGGTGGGCTATACTCGCTCAGGGGTTTTAATCCCCGCGAAGTCGGGCCCCTGGACGAAAACGGCGATCCCTTGGGGGGCAACCGATCGTTTCTCACCAATTTCGAGGCGTCGTACCCGCTCATTCCTGAGGCCAGGATCAAGGGGATCCTGTTCCTGGACATGGGAAACGTCTGGGGAGTTGGTGAAAAGCCGGGGTTGAATGACCTTCGGACCGGGGCCGGTTTCGGGTTTCACTGGGTTTCACCGGTGGGGCTGCTTCGTCTGGAACTTGGATTCAACCTGGACCCGAAACCCGGAGAGGTCCAGCCCGGATGGCAGTTTTCCGTTGGGGCTCTCTTTTGATATGATAGTTTATAGATTCGCAAAAGGTATCGAAGAGATTTTTTGGAGGTTATCATAGCAGGCAATGGAAACCCGCCTATTGCGGGATGATTGATGACTTCGCAAAAAGTCATCAATGGATTTTTTACGACACAATCATGACTAGACAGGAGGAAAACAAAATGCGCACCAGGATTGGAACCGTGGTTGTCATGTCACTTTTTATGCTCGGTCTGCTTGCTCCGGCACAGGTCGGCGCGGCGTCCCTTGTCAAGATCGGTGTCGTCGACCTCCAGAAGGCTCTCAACGCTACAGCCGAGGGCATGGCCGCCAAGGAATCCCTGAGGAAAAAACACCAGGCGAAACAGGAAAAGGTGGATGCCATGAAGACGGAGCTCGACTCCATGGGTGAAAAGCTCAAGAGCCCCGTACTCAGCGAGTCCGCCCAGGCGGACCTCAAGAAAGCCTATATGAAGAAAAAGGCGGAGCTCATCGATTTTGTTGCCAGGGCTAAAGCCAAGGAGGGGAAGGAGAACCAGGAGATGTCCTCCGGAATTCTCGATGGGCTCGTAGAAATCACCAAGGAGGTCGCCGCCGACAAGGGATTTTCCCTGATCCTCGAGGAGAGCAGGGCCGGGATCATCTACTCCTCCAAGGACATTGTTGATCTGACCGAAAGTATAGTCAAGATCTACAACGAGCGTATGCCCGGCCGGGACGCCAAATGAAGGAGATCACCTTAAAGGAGATGGCCCGCATCCTCAATGCCGAACTGGTCGGGGACGGGCGGGTTGTAGTCACAGGTGTTCGCCCCCTTGACGAGGCCATGAGCACGGACCTGTCATTTCTTTCCAATCCCAGGTACAGGAGTTCCCTGGAGACAACGCGGGCCGGGGGCATCATCGTCTCACCCGGCAGCATCACAGAGGGTAAGAATCTCCTGATTATGGACGACCCGTATTTTGGATTCGCGCTGGCTATGGAGGCATTTTTTGGCGAGGATTACATCCCGTCCGGCATCAGTACACAGGCCTTCATCCATGCCGGGGCCGGTATCGGATCCGATCCCAGTATCCACCCCTTTGCCGTGGTGGAAAAGGGGGCGGTGGTGGGAGACAGGGTAACCCTGATGTCGGGTGTGTTTGTGGGACGGGATGCCGTTATCGGCGACGACACGGTGCTCCATCCCCACGTGGTTGTGGAAAAAGAGGTCGTAATCGGCAGCCGGGTCATCATTCATGCCGGAACGGTTGTCGGCAGCGATGGGTTCGGGTTCGCCAGGGAGGGCAAACGGCATCGCAAGATTATCCAGTCGGGTATCGTAAGGATAGGTGATGACGTGGAAATCGGGGCCAACTGTGCGGTGGACCGTGCGGTAATGGGCGAAACGGTCATCGGGAATGGTTGTATCTTCGATAACCTGATACAGATTGCACACAACGTCATGATCGGGGAGAATGTTATCCTGGTAGGCCAGTCGGGCATAGCGGGGAGTTCCACGTTGGGGGACAATGCCATCATCGCGGCCCAATCGGGGGTGGCCGGTCACCTTAAAATCGGGGAGGGCGCTATCGTCGCCTCCAAAACCGCCGTGTTAAAGGATGTTCCCCCCGGAACCCGGGTGGCGGGTATTCCTGCTGTTGACATGGGCAAGTGGAGAAGGTCAGTGGCCATGATAAAGAAGCTCGACTCCATGAGGAAGAGGATAAGGGCCCTCGAGAAGATGGTCGGCCATACGGCGGGGGGAGAAGCGGAGGAGACGGAATGATGGATATTAGCGAAATAATGAAAATTCTTCCCCATAGATATCCGTTCCTGCTCATTGACAGGATAGATGAGTTGAAACCGGGGAAAAAAGCGGTTGGAATAAAAAATGTGACCATTAATGAGGGATTCTTCCAGGGGCATTTCCCGGAACACCCCGTGATGCCCGGGGTTCTCATACTTGAGTCAATGGCCCAGGTCGGGGGGATTCTGGCCTTTGCATCCACGGCGGATGTCGAAAACCTGCAGGAGGAAGCCGGCCGCCGGGTTGTCTACTTCATGTCCATCGACAAGGTGAAGTTCCGCCGGCCCGTTGTGCCGGGAGACCAGCTGCGGCATGAAGTGACGGTACTGAAGTTAAAGGGGAATGTAGTGCAAATCGACTGCAAGACCTATGTCGGGGAGCAGGTCGTTGCTCAGGGTGAGATGAAGGCGATGCTCGTCGACAGGGATTAGGCCACCGGACGCGCGGAAGAAGGAAAATAACAGTGAGTAACATCCCGGAAACATTCATCCACCCCGGGGCTTTAGTGCATCCCGACGCTCAACTGGATGTTGGTGTCCGGGTTGGTCCATTTTCCATCATCGGGTCCAAGGTCAGGATCGGCGCCGGTACGGTGATCGGTCCCCATGCCCTCATCGAAGGCAACACCACCATGGGAAAAAACAACAGGGTTTTCCAGTTCGCCACCCTTGGTTCCGACCCTCAGGACCTGAAGTACAAAGGGGAGGATTCACGGCTGATTATCGGCGATGGGAACACTTTTCGGGAATGCTGTACCGTCCACAAGGGAACGGAGGGCGGCATCGGTGAAACGCGTCTGGGAAACGGCATACTGGTGATGGCGTATGCCCATGTCGCCCACGACTGTGTTATCCGTGACAGGGTAATCATGGCCAACGGCGCCACCCTTGCGGGTCACATAGACATTGAAGAGGCGGCCATCATAGGCGGACTGGCGGCCGTTCACCAGTTCTGCCGGGTCGGAACTCTCGCCATGGTCGCCGGCGGCAGCATCGTGGTGAAAGATGTGGCTCCCTATTGCACGGTGCAGGGGAATCGGGCGGAGATGAAGGGGCTTAACCTGATCGGCCTTCAGAGACGGGGGTTTTCCGAGGATACTATCGATGCCATAAAATCCGCCCACCGGATCATCTTCCGATCGGGGTTCCTGTTTAAGGATGGTGTCGAGAAGGTTGAAACGGAGGTCCCAACGACTCCGGAAGTCCAACATCTCGTGGATTTCCTGAGGGTCTCCGAAAGGGGTTTTATCCGTTGAACCCAAGCCACGCCATGACGGTGGGACTGGTCGCCGGGGAGGGGGAACTGCCCATCGCCGTGGCCGAGGCCCTCGAAAGAACAGGGGCTCGACTGACTGTTGTCGCTCTTAAGGGCCTTGCCTCGCCGGGAATTACCGCTTGCGGCAGGGATGTGGCCTGGGTGCCATTGGGCCATCTTCAGGCGCTGGTCGACGCGCTCAGAGCAGGTGGCGCAGGCGATGTCGTCCTGATGGGGCGTGTGCACATAAGAAACATCTTTAATCCTTCTCTGTTCGACAGGAGGCTCGCCGGCCTTTTAGCCGCCCTTCCAGACCGGCGGGGCAGCGCCATCCTGGGGGCGCTTGTTCGCGACCTGGAGGGGGAGGGTTTCAGAGTGATCTCCGGTCTGGAGGCCGCGCCGGAACTTGCTGTTGAGGAGGGGAACATCGGCGGGCCGGGAATTTCGTCTCCCCAGATGGATGACATCCTTTTCGGGTGGCCCATGGCCAGAGAGGTCGCCACACTGGACATTGGCCAGACCATCATTGTCAGGGGACGGTCGGTGGTTGCCGTGGAAGGAATGGAGGGGACCGATAAGGCCATTATCCGCGCGGGTGAGCTGGCCGGGGGTCAGCTTGTGGTTGTAAAGGTCGCCGGTTCGCGGCACGATTTCCGCTTTGATGTGCCGACGGTGGGACCCCGCACGATCCGGTCTCTTGTACAGGCGGGCGGTGGAGCCATGGCAATCGAGGCGGGGAAATGTTTCCTCATCAGGAAGGATGAGGTTGCGGACCTCTGTAATAAGCATGGAATTTCCCTCGTGGGAATTGGGGATGAATTTTCGGAAAGGGACCAGTGAGAAGGGGCATAATGGTGGTCGCCGGGGAGGCTTCAGGCGATATGTACGGGGGTCGCCTCTGCACCTCGCTTAAGGAGATTGTACCTGGTCTTGAGCTTTTTGGGGTCGGCGGTGATGCCATGGCACAGTCCGGCGTCACCCTCCTGTCCCATATCAGCGAGCTGTCCGTCATGGGGACGTGGGATGTTCTGAAAAAACTGGGGGAGATCAGGAGGATTCTCAATAAACTCAAGGAGAAGTTGAACAGCGACCGGCCTTCGGGTCTGATCGTCATCGATTTCCCCGGCTTCAACCTCCGGCTCGCCGGGTATGCCAGGAAACGCGGGATTCCTGTGGTTTACTACGTCCCCCCCAAGCTGTGGGTCTGGGGAAAGTGGAGAATGGCTGCCCTGAGACGAAGTGTTGATATGGTTCTTGCCATCTTCCCCTTTGAAGAGGAATTTTACAGGGCCGGGAGTGTGCCGGTGACCTTCGTGGGTAATCCCCTCGTCGAGCTTCTCGGGAACTATGATTCCAAAGAGTTCCGTTCCCGTCACAATATCGACCGTGGTACGAAGGTGATCGCTCTGTTGCCCGGGAGCCGGACGGGGGAGGTCCGGCGTCTTCTTCCCCTCTTTCTGGAAAGTGCCGGGCTGATCTCTCGGCGCATCGGTGGACCTGTCAGGTTTCTGCTTCCACTCGCCCATACCGTTTCCCGTTCCATGGTGGAAGGGATGGCCGAGAGCGCTCCGGTGGACGTTGAAATCCTCGACGACCGGTCCCGGGAAGTTTTGGCCGTTTCGGATGCCGCGATAGTGGCGTCGGGAACGGCCACCCTCGAGGCGTTCCTGCTGGGAACCCCCCAGGTCGTCGCTTACAGGATGTCCCCTATGAGTCACCTGATCGGAAAGCGGGTGATAAAGATACCCATGATCAGCCTTCCCAACATCCTTGCGGGTAGGGAAGTCGTGCGGGAGCTTCTTCAGGATCAGGCATCGCCCGAGGCGCTTGCCGGGGAGATCATCAACCTCCTTGATGATACCCCCCGAATCGACGCGTATCGAACCGCTTCCAGAAAGGTGATGGGTGAGCTGAAAGGGGAGGGAACCTCCCGCATGGCGGCCAGAGCCGCCCTGGAAGCCTTTGATGACTTCGCAAAAAGTCATCAAAGCGCCCACTGATGGGCTTTTTACGACCCTATCAACCTTATGGATACTGAAGTGAAACAACGCCTTTCAAAATCGTTCCGGATCTACATGCGCATCCTGCGTTATGTAAAGCCCTACACCGGGAAACTCGTCATCGCGTCCATCGCCATGTTGGGGGTTGCAGCGACAACCGCAGCGTCCGCCCTGCTTATCAAGAACATCCTTGACGACGTTTTTATTCGCAAGGATAAGCAGATGCTGGTCCTGATACCGGTGGCGATAATCCTCCTGTACCTGTTTAAAGGGATATGCCGATATTTCAGGACATTTCTGATGAGCTCGGCCGGTATTCAGATGATACGGGATATACGGAACGACCTCTACGCACACCTTCACAATATGTCCATGTCCTACTTCACGAGGACTCCAACCGGCGTGCTCATGGCACGGGTGACCTACGACGTGTCCATGATCCAGGGAGCGGTGACGGATGCGCTGACCGGAGTTGTTCGCGATATTTTCACCATCGCCGCGCTTGCCGGTGTCGTAATGTACCGGAATTCCATGCTGGGGATCGTGGCTTTGCTTGGAACGCCTCTCGCCTTCTATCCCCTTATCCACTTCGGCCGGAAGATGAAAAAGAGCAGTCGGACAAGCCAGGAAGAGATGGGAGAGTTGAGCAAGCTCATGCAGGAGAAGATATCCGGGGTCGGGCTTGTAAAGGCATCCGGTACCGAGGATGAAGAACTGCTGCGCTTCAAGGATGACAACGAACGCCTCGTCAGGACCTTTATCAAGATCCAGCGCATAAGGGCCATGTCGAGTCCGGTCATGGAGTTTATCGGCGCCCTGTCCATCGCTGTCATAGTTTGGGTCGGTGGATTGATGGTGATGAGGGACCAGATGACCGTGGGCGAGTTCTTCTCCTTCCTCACAGCGCTCATGATGCTCTACGAGCCGGTCAAACACATCAGTTCCGTAAACAACATAATCCAGCAGGGCCTGGCCGCCGCCGAGAGGGTTTTCGAGGTCATGGATATGAACCCGGAAGTGAAAGATGCTGATGACGCTGTGGATTTGCCCAGAAGCCTTGGGAGAATCCGTTTTGACAACGTCTCATTTCGTTACGAGACCGAATGGGTTCTCAGAAACATCAACCTTGATATCGAACCCGGGATGAAACTGGCCATCGTGGGAACGAGCGGCGGCGGTAAAACTACTCTGGCGAGCCTTATCCCGAGATTTTATGATGTCACCGAGGGTTTCCTGACCATAGACGGATACGACGTGCGCAGCGTTACCCAGAAAAGCCTGAGACGCCAGATCAGCGTGGTGTCCCAGGATGTGGTGCTCTTCAACGACACAATCCGCAACAATGTCTGTTACGGGGTGGAGGACGTCAGTGACGCGACACTGACGCGGGCCATGGAGACCGCCTACGCTCACGATTTTGTCGCGTCCCTTCCCGACGGATACGAGACCGTCATCGGGGAGAGGGGCACCCGGCTGTCGGGAGGAGAGCGGCAGCGTCTTTCCATGGCGAGGGCGATCGTCAAGGATTCACCCATCCTCATCCTGGACGAGGCAACCTCATCCCTGGATACCGAGTCCGAGTACCTCGTCCAGAAGGCCATTGAGAACCTCGTCGTCGGCAGGACAACCCTGATCATCGCCCACAGGATCTCAACGGTAAAGAACGCGGACATGATCGTTGTTATCTCCCAGGGGCGGATTGTTGAATCCGGCAGGCACCACGACCTGATAAAACTGGGCGGCGAATACTCCAGACTCTACTCTCTCCTGGTCGACGATCACCCCCGGTAGGTTGTCAAAGATGACCTTGAGGCGAAACAGGAAACCAGGCAGGCTGGGATTCTCCGGCTGGGTCATACCGGCGTTCGGAAGGGCGTTGATCCGTGTTCTGGGTGGCACTGTCCGTGTGAGAGAACTGGGTAAGGAAAGGCTGGATGACCTGGAGGACCGGGACGGCGTTGCTGTCCTGGCCTTTTTTCACGGCAGGCAATTCCTCCTTGTCTCGACCTTTCTGGGACGGCGTGTTTCCATCATGAGCAGCCTCAGCAGGGACGGTGAGCTGCAGGCGCGGGCCCTTTCCGGCCTGGGATACCGTATTGTCAGGGGGTCAGCCTCCAGAGGCGGGGCCAGAGGACTCATCGCCATGAAGAGGCTCATGGAGCAGGGTTACCACGGCTCCTTCGCGGTGGACGGGCCGAAGGGACCGATACACCAGGTCAAACCGGGCGCAGTGTACCTGGCCAAGAAGACCGGTGCCCCGGTGCTGCCGCTGGCCGCTTCAGCCAATCCCGCGTTTGCTTTCCAAAAAGCGTGGGACAGGTATCTTCTCCCCATGCCGTTCAGTAAGGGCGTTGTCATCTACGGGGAGCCCATGCGGCTGGACGGGGACCTGGGAGAGGAGGCGGTTGACAGGGACTGCAAGGCCCTGCAGAGTGTGCTTGAGGACCTCCAGGTGGAGGCGGATTGTGCGGTGGGGAGGGTTTAGGGGAGGAAACATAGTCCGGACTCTGAACTCGCGGACTTTGGACTCTGGACTCGCGGATTCTGGACTTTGGACTCTGGACTATCTTTAATTACTTGGAGGTTTAAGATGGCTGTGGACAAGGAACTGCTGGACATTCTGGCGTGTCCGAAATGCAAAGGGGACCTGGAACTGGAGGAGGGTGGAGGAGGCCTGCTATGCCGTGCCTGTAGCCTGAGGTACCGCATCGAGGACGACATACCCATTATGCTCATCGACGAGGCGGAAAAGATCTGAAGCCGCGTGGACAGGAGAGGCGGCGAAAAATTTGCAGAGGACCACCCGTGGATTTCCACGCTTCTGGTTCCCTTTTCTATCTTTTACGGGACGGCGGTAGGTCTGAACAGGCGGCTGTTCCGTTGGGGGATAAGGGGATCGCGGGTTTTGCCCCGTCCGGTGGTAAGTGTAGGGAATATCTCCATCGGGGGCGCAGGGAAGACACCCCTGGTAATGTGGCTGGCATCCAGGCTTCAGGAAAGGGGAATTAAAGTCGCGATCCTCACCCGGGGATACGGCGGAAAGAGATCGTCCCCCGGAGAGGTAGTGATGCTTCACGGAAATGAGGGTGCCAATATTGACCCCTTAGTGGTTGGGGACGAACCGCTTCTTATGGCCGGACGTCTGGGGGATGTTCCCATTTTCATCTCGTCTCAACGGTACAGGGCCGGTGAGGTTGCCCTGAAGAATGGAAATGTGGATCTTTTCATCCTTGACGATGGTTTTCAGCACTTTCCGCTTGCCAGGGATCTTGAGATCGTTGCCGTGGACGATCGCCGCAGGTTCGGCACCGGCCGTCTTCTGCCGGCCGGTGTGCTGAGGGAACCGGCCTCGAGGCTGGCAGAGGCCGACATCATCGTCGTCACTAAAGCCCAGGCTGTTGACGCGGGTTTTGAGGAAGAGATCCGCCGGCACACCGACGCGGACCTCTGCTGGGCCGATTTCAGGCCTTTGGGAATAAGGGCCTTCAATGGAGACGAAATCCTGGATCCGGTGGAGTTTGAGGGGACGAAATTTCTGACCTTTTCGGGTATAGCCGACGCAAAATCCTTTGAGGCTACGGCCGGTAAGATTTCCTGCGCCATCCGGGGGAACGCCCGTTTCAAGGATCATCATCCTTACGGGGAGGGCGATGTGCGTGCGCTCATGGACATGGCCGGGAAGGTAGGAGCAGATGCCTTCCTGACCACCGAGAAAGACGCTGTTCGATGGCCGGGCCGCCTTTCCGGCCTTCCCTGTTACGCCCTCGTCATGGAACCGGTGTTTCTCCATGGGGAAAAAATTCTCATGGAGAAAGTCATCTCCCTGGTAGACACCTGATCGTGTGGGCGAAGCTTCCGGAGATGTTTGCCGCCCTGTTCATCAGGATGTTCGGCGTAATCGGGCTTCTGCTGCCCCGCCCGGTCCTTCTGTTTGTGGGCAGAGGGATCGGAGAGTTTGCCTACCTTCTTGCTTTCAGAAGGAGGTATCTGGCCCTTGAAAATATCCGGCTGGCCCTGGGACAGGAGATCTCCCCGGAGGAGCAGAGGCGCGTTGCCGTAAGGTCCTTCGCCCACCTGGGGATGAACCTCATGGAGTACTTTACATTCCCTTACCTGAACCAGAGAAAGGTCGAGGGTCTGACCCGAATTTCCGGTGAGGAACACCTCGTGTCCGCCCTCGGGATGGGAAAAGGCGTGCTTTGCATCACGGGCCACATGGGCAACTGGGATCTGCTTGGATCGGCCCTGGCCTTCAGGGGGTACCCGGTTTCCCTGGTGAGCAAGATCTCCAGGAGCAGAGCCGTCAACCGGGTGTGGATGGATTACCGGGAGGCTGTGGGCGTCAGGATCTTTTCCGGGGACGGGGTGATGAAGGATATCCTTAGGCAGTTGAAGGGAGGCGGAATCGTGGGGCTGGTGGTGGACCAGAATGCCTTGAGAAAGGATGGAATATTTGTGCCTTTCTTCGGGAGAGAAGCCTGCACCCTAACCATTCCCGCGGTCCTCGCAAGGCGAACGGGTGCCCCGGTCGTACCGATCTATTCCTTCCGGGACGGTTCGAAACTCAGAATTGTCATTGAAGCGCCCCTCGAATCGGCCGAGATCGAGGACATGAAAGAGGATGTGTTTCAAAGGACCCTCCGTTATTCCCAATGGACAGAGGGTGTGATCAAGCAGCATCCGGAACAGTGGACCTGGCTCCACAACAGGTGGAGGACCAGACCCCCTCAGGAGGTATCAAGGTGAAGCGGCATCGAAGCGCCGAGAACTCCTCCGGCCGGCCGGCCGTTCTTCTGGACAGGGATGGGACCATTCTGGACGAAATGGGCTACCTCCGCGACCCGGGGAGTATCAGGTTTCTCGACGGTGCGGTGGAAGGGATGCGCCTGCTTCAAAGAGCGGACTATATTCTCCTTGTTGTAACCAATCAGTCGGGGATCGCCAGGGGCTACTTCCAGGAGGAGGATGCACTGGCCGTCAACCTTCGCATGGTCCTGGAACTCAGGGCGGCAGGGGTGAAACTGGACGGAATTTATCACTGTCCGCATCTCCCCGACGACCGTTGTTCCTGCAGAAAACCTGCAACCGGGATGCTGGATAGGGCCGTAGATGATTTTGACCTGGACCCGGGAAAATGCTGGATCGTGGGTGATGCGGAAGGGGACGTTCAAATGGGCAGGAACGGCGGTCTTCGCACCGTCATGGTCCTTACGGGAAAGGAGGACAAAGGGGTGATATCAGCATCGGTGCCCAAAACGGCCGATCTGCTGGAAGCAGCCCGGTTTATCCTCGAGGCACGATCCTGATGCCTTTTCCACCCCGTCCCTTCTGGCTTCTAGCCGCTGTTCTGGCCCTGACCTCTCCGGTCCCTTACGCTCATTCGCAGAGCGCCTTTGCTCCTGGGGAGAAACTTGATTTTGTCCTCAAGTGGAACGGCATAGCCGCGGGAGATTCAACCATGTCGGTGGAAAAGATGCCGCCTTCCGGAGGAAAATCCCTTTTCAGGATTGTTTCCACGGCTAAGTCAAGGTCCCTCATCGACATAATCTACCCTGTCCGCAATCGCTACGAGAGCCACTTCGATCCTGTCTCCGGTCTTCCCCAAAAGTACATTGCCCGCATGCGCGAGGGTGGAAAAAGGTCGGACCGGGTCCTGATATTCGACCAGAAAAGACACATTGTGACCCGCATTGAAAAAAAGGATGGCAGGACAAAGAGCCGGATTTACAAGATCCTCCCGAGCACGCAGGATACCCTCTCCTCTCTTTACGTAATGAGGAACGAAACCCTCAGGGTGGGCGACAGAGTGGGGTTTCGTGTATTCGAGAGCCGAAAGAACTATGAACTTATCGTAGAGGTGCTGGGCAAAGAGGAGATCAAGGTGGCGGCTGGTCGTTTCCAAACGCTCAAAATCCATCCCATCCTGAAATATGAGGGGATCTTTCGCCGCAAGGGAGATCTTTTCATCTGGATCACTGACGACAGCCGCCACATCCCGGTCCTGATGAAGAGCAAGATCGCGGTCGGCAGCATTTCCGCTGAACTGGCCGGATATACCTACGGTGATGAAGCCGATGATTCCCCGAAGAACGAGGTCACCAGGTGAGGGACATGTGGTGGAGGATCGCCCTTTACAACGTTCTCCTGGCCATCGCCGTTGTGATCGCCTCCCCGTGGGTCATCTATCAGCTGCTGGGCGTTTCCCGCCGAAAGGAAGGACTCCTTCAGAGGCTCGGAGGTTCCCCCGGAAACTCCGGGTCACCCATCTGGTTTCACGCCGTATCCGTCGGTGAGGTCAGGGCGGTGATCCCGGTCATGGAAGGGCTCGCGAAAAGGGTGGAAAAAATGAGGCCGCTGATCCTCTCCACGGTCACTGTAACAGGGCAGGAAACCGCCGAGAGGGAGTGCCCTTTCGCGGAAAGTATCTTCTACTTTCCCCTTGATCTTCCCTTCGCGGTTTCCCGGTCGTTTGGCCGGGTCCGTCCCTCCATGTTCATCACCGCCGAGACCGAGTTCTGGCCCAACTTCTTTTTTGGATGTTTCAGGCGCGGCATCCCGGTCATTGTTGTCAACGGGAGGATCTCGGATCGCTCGTTCTCCAGGTATCGGAGGTTTCGATGGTTTTTCCGGCCGTTTCTTCAGAGGGTCTCCCTCTTTCTCATGCAGAGCGAGGAGGACGCAAGGCGAATCCTTGCCATGGGCGCACGGGAGGAGAGCGTCGAAGTGACGGGAAACACTAAGTACGATGTAAAACCCGTTTCGGCCAAACTGCCCGCTGAGGTCCGTGACTGGGCCCAAAGCTCCTTTCTCCTTGTGGCCGGCAGCACCCACGGGGGAGAGGAAGAGATCATTCTGGATGCTCTGCAGAATGACGATCTGTCTCAGATCCGCCTGGCCCTGGTTCCAAGACATCCCGAGAGGTTTGATGATGTCGCCGAACTTCTTTTCGACCGCGGGACGCCCTTTGCAAGGTTAAGCGACCTCGTGGATGGCCGAGGGATCGGCGAGAGGGTGCTTCTCGTAGACGCCATGGGCGTTCTCGACGGGTTCTACGCCATGGCCGACCTCGCCTTTGTGGGGGGCAGCCTTGTCCCTGTCGGGGGGCACAATCTCCTTGAACCGGCCATGCACGGCGTGCCTGTACTCACCGGACCAAACCTTCAGAATTTCCGCGATATCGCGGACGCATTGATCGAGTCGGGCGGGTGCCGAATTGTGGAGGCTGGGGATTCCCTCGTCAGTGCCCTGTGCCGGCTGAAAAACGATGACCGGGAACTAGAACGCCGGGGAAAAGCCGCATATTCGGTTTCCCATCGAAAGACAGGGGCAGCCCGTAAGGACGTTGACGCCATTTTAAGCCTGCGGTAAGGGCTTTCTCTAGTCGATGTAGAAGTGTAAAATATATCATTCAGCTTCTGGTGAAATGACCGGCCGGATTATCATCATCCACCTTTCCAAAGAACAGGAGCAGCCCCGTGTTAAACGAAAAATCCATTCTGGTAACAGGCGGAACCGGCTCATTCGGTCAGAAGTTTATCGAGACGATTCTCTCCCGGTTTCCTCAACTGAAGCGGGTTGTGATCTTTTCCAGAGATGAGCTGAAACAGTATGAGATGGCTCAAAGATTTTCTGTGGAAAAATATCCTCAACTGCGCTTCTTCATTGGAGACGTGCGGGATAAAGACCGTTTGAAAATGGCCATGGAAGAGATTGACGTTGTTATCCATGCGGCCGCCCTTAAACAGGTTCCCGCCGCCGAGTATAATCCATTCGAGTGTATCAAAACCAACATAATCGGTGCGCAGAACGTTATCGAGGCGTGTCTTGATTCGAAGGTCAGGAAAGTTATCGCCCTTAGCACCGACAAGGCTTCCGGCCCCATCAACCTCTACGGGGCGACCAAACTGTGTTCCGACAAACTTTTTGTCGCCGCCAACAATATCAAGGGCAAACGGGATCTGAAGTTCTCCGTGGTGAGGTACGGAAACGTCATGGGAAGCCGTGGTAGCGTAGCGCCGTTCTTTATGGAAAAACGAAAGAGCGGAATCATTCCCATCACTGACGAAAGGATGACCCGCTTCAATATTACCCTTCAGGAGGGTGTCGATTTTGTTATAAGGAACCTGCAGCGGATGTGGGGCGGGGAGATTTTCGTGCCTAAAATCCCCAGTTTCAGGATAACCGATCTGGCTGAAGCAGTCTGCCCGGGATGCAGGCGGGAGTTTGTCGGTATCCGTCCCGGCGAGAAACTTCATGAGGAGATGATCACGGAGACCGATGCCCTCAGCTCCATTGAATTCGACGATTATTACGTTATATTGCCCGCCCTCAGGTTCATCTCAGCGGAAAAATACATCATGTCAAACGGTGGAAAGCGGTGTTCCGACGGCTTTTGCTACAGCAGCGGCACCAACTCGGAATGGCTCACCGTTGAGGGCATCCGCGACCTGATCCGGTTGAATGTCGACCCGGAGTTTGTGATTTGAGGAACCTGGTTTGACAAAAAAATTCATCCCGTACGGGCGGCAGGCGATCGACGAGGAAGAGATCGCTGCTGTTGTTGACGTCCTTAGGTCCGACTGGATTACCCAGGGGCCGAAGATCGCCGAGTTCGAAAGGGCGGTAGCGGAGTATTGCGGAGCTAAATACGCCGTTGCCGTATCCAGCGGTACGGCCGCCCTGCATCTGGCGGTTCTGGCTGCCGGACTCGGTCCTGGGGCTGAGGTCATCACGTCTCCCAACTCCTTCGTCGCTTCCGCAAACTGCGTCCTTTACACTGGCGCAAAGCCCGTCTTCGCCGACATAGATCCGAGCACTCTTTGCATCGACCCCCTGGAGATTGAGGAAAAACTGACACCCGCCACCATGGGCGTGATACCCGTGCACTTCGCGGGGCAGCCCTGCGAAATGCACGCCATATGGAAAATCGCTCAGGAGAACAACCTGTTCGTCATTGAAGACGCAGCCCACGCTCTGGGCGCCTCCTACCAGGATCAGGGCCGGACCTGCCTGGTCGGGTCCTGTGCTCACAGCCATATGACCACGTTCAGCTTTCACCCCGTCAAGCATATTACCACCGGCGAGGGTGGAGCCATCACTACCAACGACGCTTTGATTTACGAAAAACTCCTTCGATTGCGCACCCATGGAATCACGAAAGACCCGGCCCTCCTTTCCAGGGTTGATGGACCCTGGTACTACGAAATGCTGGACCTTGGCTTTAATTACAGGATAACCGATTTTCAGTGTGCCCTGGGGATCGAACAGATGAAGCGGCTGGA